>SBFU01000047.1 GCA_006227785.1 Burkholderiales bacterium | reverse complement strand
GCCAAGGCGGTGGTCGACGCCCAGAACTTCGAGAACAAGATGCTCAAGGCCTACATCCGCGACTGGCCCGAGGAAGAAGAGCCCCAGGCCGACAGCGAGCAAAAGCGCGCCTGACGCGACCTCGGGTGCGCTCGGTGGCCACCCGGACCCGGTATCGCCGGATCTCCTCCGCCTGATGGCGGAGCGTTTTCGCGTGGGGGCCCCGTTCAGCCTTCTGCAGCGTGGATGTGTTCGCGCACCCTCGGGTAGATCTGCTGGTTCCACTTGCGGCCGCTGAACACCCCGTAGTGGCCCACGCCGGTCTGGATGTGGTGGGTCTTGAGGTAGGGCCGGATGTTGGGGCAGAGGTCCTGCGCCGCCACGGTCTGTCCCACCGAGCAGATGTCGTCGCGCTCGCCTTCGACGGTCATCAGCGCGGTGCGCCGGATGGCTGAAGGATTGACCAGATGACCCCGATGTCGAAGCCTGCCGACCGCGAGGTCGTAGGTCTGGAACACTTTCTCGACCGTCTCCAGGTAGAACTCGGCCGGCAGGTCGTTGACCGCCAGGTACTCGTCGTAGAAGGTCTGGATGGTGCGTGCCTCGTCGGTCCGGCCGTCCACCAGATGCTCGTACAGGTGCCTGAACGACTGCTGATGGCGCTCCAGGTTCATGCTCATGAAGGCCGACAACTGCACGAAGCCCGGGTAGACGCGGCGCATGTGGCCCCGGTGGGGCAGCGGGACATGGCTGATCAGGTTCTTTTCGAACCATTCGATCGGCTGGCTGGTGGCCAGCCGGTTCACTTCGGTCGGGTTGACCCGGCAGTCCACAGGCCCCGCCATCAGCGTCAGGCTGCGGGGTGTGGCCGGGTGGTCGTCTTCGGCCATCACGGCGGTGGCCGCCAGCGCCGCCACGCAGGGCTGGCAGACCGCGACCATGTGCGCGCCTTCGCCGACGGCCTCGGTGAAGCGGATCATGTAGTCGATGTAGTCATCCAGTCCGAAGGCCCCGTGCCGCAGCGACACGTCCCGTGCGTTGTGCCAATCGGTGATGTACACGTCGTGGTCTTGCAGCAGGGTTCGTACGGTCTCGCGCAGCAGGGTGGCAAAGTGGCCTGACAGGGGGGCGGCCAGCAGCACCTTGGGCTGCCCAGACGACAGATCGCCTTCCTTGCGAAAGCGGAGCAGACTGCCAAACGGCAGCTGCAACAGGGTCTCCTCGACCACCGGCAGGTCTTGCCCGTCGATCTGCACCGAATCGATGCCATACGCGGGGCGGGTGTGTGTCAGGCGCAACCGGGCGATCACATCGCAGGCCGCTGCCGTGCGGCGCAACAGACTGCGCTCGGTGCGTTCGAACCACAGCGCGGCGCTCAGGTGCTGCGCCACCAGACGCAGCGGGGACGTGAGGTCGGTCTGCAACTGGTAGGCCTGATACAGCATGGGTGGTGCTCGTGTTCCTGGTGGGTCATGGGCAACAGGCAATTCCCGGGCCAGGGTTCACGCACCATGGGGGTGCGCGTGATGCTTGCTTGCATGGCACACGGCTTGCTCAACCCAGGCGCACAGAGGAGCAGCACATGGCCAAACCGGTACTCACCATCAGCAGCAAGAACTACGGCGCCTGGGCTCTGCGCGGGTGGCTGATGTGCAAGCTGGCACGGCTGGACTTCGTCGAGCACGTGATTCCGCCCGATGACCCGGCCATGAAGGCCGAAATGCTGCTGCTGTCGGCATCCATGCGTGTGCCGTCGCTGGATCATGACGGCATCCACGTCTGGGACACCTTGGCGATTGGCGAGTACCTGCATGAAATCAGGCCAAAAGCCGGACTGTTGCCGGCCGACCGCAAGGCCCGTGCGCATTGCCGGGCGATCTGTGGCGAGATGCACTCGGGTTTTTCCGCTTTGCGGAGTTCCTTGCCCATGAACATCAAGGCGCACTTCCCGGGCTTCAAGGTCTGGTCTCGCGCACAGGCCGACATCGACCGCATTCTTGCGATCTGGAATGAGTGCCTGGAGACCTATGGCGGCCCCTATCTGTTCGGCCACAAGCCCTGCATGGCCGATGCCATGTTCGCACCGGTGGTGACCCGCTTCATCACCTACGATGTGGCCATCGACCTGCCTTGCGTCGCCTACTGCGACACCATCATGGCCTTGCCGGCCATGCAGGAGTGGGTGGCCGCGGCCGAGGCCGAACCCGACGAGATTGACGAGCTCGATGCTGAGTTCTGATCAGGGTTCGGTCCACGACGTCGGCGCCGGGATGTCGCAGACCGGGTCCACCGGCAGCGATTTGAAGTCGGCGGGGCTGACGATTTCCAGGTACTCCATGTCCGGTGAATAGTCGAACAGGTAGTGGCGGATGCCCGGGCGCTGGTGCACCACATCGCCGGCTTCCACCAGGGTCACCTGGTCCTCGTACATGAACTTGGCCCAGCCCTTCATCATGATCACGATCTGGAAGTCGGCCACGTGGATGTGCCAGCCGGTGCCGCCATCGGGCGGCAGATTGGCCTTGACCAGATGCGCCACCACCTTGCCATGGGTGGCAGCGGCGATGCCCAGGTCGCGATAGAGAAAGAAGTCGCGCAGCCCTCCGCGCACAAACTCGGTCTCGCCGGGCTTCACATGGGAGAAAAGGGTGCCTGTCTTGTCCAGCATGGTGCGCTCCAGTCGGCTTGGCGCAGCCAAATGGCTGCACTGAGCACCGATGCATGAAGCGTTCCACGTGCCATGCAGGCAGGTTCGAACGGGCCCGGCCGGGGACGGCTCGGTGCCGGTTCAGGCGCCGGACCAGCGGTCCAGCAGCGCCTGGCGCCGGTCGGGGTCCAGGTGGGCCAGGTGCACCTGTTGCCGGTAGTGGGCCACCACCCGCGGGTCCATGACCCCAAACCACAGGGGCGGAATGTAGGCGAGCAGGATCATGCCGGCATACCCGGCCGGCAGTTGCGGGGCATCGTCAAAGTGGCGCAGCGCCTGGTAGCGGCGCGCCGGGTGCGCGTGGTGGTCGCTGTGCCGTTGCAGGTTCAGCAGGAAGAGGTTTGACGCCCGGTGGTTGGCGTTCCATGAATGTCGTGGGCTGCAGGGTTCGATCCGTCCCCGCTCGTCGCGCTGCCGCAGCAGGCCGTAGTGTTCGATGTAGTTGACCACCTCGAGCAAGGACATGCCGTAGAGGGCCTGCACCAGCAGGAAGGGCAACACCGGCCAGCCCAGTGTGAGGACCAGGGCTCCGTACAGCAGCACGGTGAGGGACCACGACTGCAGATTCAGATTGGCGGGATGCCACACCGGCAACCCCTGGCGGCGAAGCCGGGACGCTTCCAACCCCCAGGCCGAGCGCAGACCACCGATGATCGAGCGTGGCAGGAAGCGCCAGAAACTCTCGCCCATGCGGGCGCTGGCCGGATCGTCCGGTGTGGCCACGCGCAGGTGGTGCCCCCGGTTGTGTTCGACAAAGAAATGGCCATAGGCCACCGGGGCCAGCGCCACCTGGGCAAGCCAGCGCTCCCAGCGGGGTGATTTGTGGCCCAGCTCATGGGCGGTGTTGATGCCCAGACCATTGATGCTGCCCACCGACAGCACCAGGCCCAGCCAGTCCAGCGGCTGCAGGGTCTGGGTGGCGGCTATCCAGGCGCCTGCCAGGGTGACGCCGTACTGCAGGGGTACGCAGGACGCGACCACGTAACGGTACCAGCGATCGTCCTGCAGCGCCGGCACGCCTTCCTCGGGCGGATTGGACCGGTCCTCGCCCCACACCGCGTCCAGCGCCGGAATCAGCAGGAAGAGCAGCACCAGGGACACCCATAGCCAGGCCGAAGCGCCATCGCGGGAAAAAGCCAGCAGGCACAGCAGGGTTGCGGCAGGCAATGCAGGCGACAGCAACCACCACAGGCGCCTGCCGTCGCGCCAGGGTGTGGAGCTGGTGTGGGTGCTGTCCATGTGCTTTTCGGGTGCCGACCTTTGTCATCATCCCTCAAAACCGCCCGGCTTGGGACGTCTGCGGACGGTCGGCTCGGGCGGGGGATAATTGACCCATGAGCGGCAACACCTTCGGCACCCTGTTCTGTGTCACCAACTTCGGCGAATCCCACGGCCCGGCCATTGGCTGTGTCATCGACGGCTGCCCGCCCGGCCTGGCCCTGACGGAAGCCGACATCCAGCACGATCTCGACCGTCGCCGTCCAGGTACCAGCAAGTTCGTCACCCAGCGCAACGAGCCCGATGCGGTGGAAATTCTCTCCGGCGTGTACGAGGGCAGGACCACCGGTACGCCGATTGCCTTGCTGATTCGCAACACCGACCAGCGCAGCAAGGATTACGGCAACATCCTGCAAAGCTTCAGGCCGGGACATGCCGACTACACGTACTGGCAGAAGTACGGCATCCGGGACCCGCGCGGCGGCGGGCGCAGCTCGGCCCGCCTGACCGCGCCGACCGTGGCGGCAGGTGCCGTGGCGAAGAAGTGGCTGAAGGAAAAGTACGGCACCACGTTTCACGCCTGCATGACCCAGATCGGCGAGCTGCCCATCGGTTTCGAGAGCTGGGACCATGTGCCGAACAACCCGTTCTTCGCCCCGGTGGCCGATGTGTCGGCGCTGGAGGACTACATGAACGCCCTGCGCAAGAGCGGCGACTCCTGCGGTGCCCGTCTGCGCGTGGTGGCCACGAACATGCCGGTCGGCCTGGGCCAGCCGATCTACGACAAGCTGGACGCCGACATCGCCTACGCCATGATGGGGCTGAACGCGGTCAAGGGTGTGGAGATTGGCGCCGGTTTTGCCTCGGTCGCAGACAAGGGGTCCACCCACGGTGACTCGCTGACGGCAGAGGGCTTTGTGGGCAACAAGGCCGGCGGTGTGCTGGGTGGTATCAGCACCGGGCAGGACCTGGACGTGTCCGTGGCCATCAAGCCCACCAGCTCCATCCTCATTCCGCGCGAATCGATCGATGTCGCCGGCCAGCCGGCCGAGGTCATCACCAAGGGTCGCCACGACCCGTGTGTGGGTATCCGCGCCGCGCCCATCATGGAAGCGCTGCTGGCGCTGGTGGTGATGGACCATGCGCTGCGCCACCGCGCACAGTGTGGCGACGTGCAGGTTGCCACACCCGACATCGCGGCCGCCGGCCGTGCCTGAACACCCCAGAAACAATCCGTCGCCGGGCCCCCACAAGGCGGATCAGCCACCCCGTACGGCAGCGACCCGTGTCACGGAGGAGGGTGGGGGTCAAGCGCTTCTGCCGTTTGCCGCACTGTCGGCAAGCTACTTCGCGCACATCGGGTTTTTCAACCCCTACCTGCCGCTCTGGCTGAAGGATATGGGCTTCGGGCTGCTGGCCATCAGCATCCTGACCTCAGTCCAGTCGGCCACGCGCCTGTTCGCGCCCTATGGCTGGGGCTGGCTGAGCGACCACACCGGCGAGCGGGTGCGGCTGCTGCGGTACGGGGCGACGGCGGCCCTGCTGCTGTCGCTGGCCCTGTGGTGGCCGCTGGGGGCTCTTGGCCTGTTTCTTGTGCTGTTGCTGATGTTCAGTCACACCAGCGCCATGATGCCCATGAGCGAGGCCGCCATGGCCCACCTGGTCAGTCAGGGCGGTGCCTTTGATGCGAAACGGTACGGACGGGTGCGCCTGTGGGGTTCGGTCGGTTTTCTGGTGACGGTGCTGGCGGCCGGGGTCTGGTTCGAGCGCCACGGCATCGGCAGCTTTCCGGTCTGGACCTCGTTGTCGCTGCTGGCGGTGGCGCTCAGCGTCTGGTGGATGCCCGACCTGCGTGAGGCCCCGCACACCGAAAAGCAGGGTCCCAGCGTCTGGCCGGTGCTGCGCCAGCCAGCGGTTCGCTGGTTCTTTGCTGCCGTGTTCTTTCATGTGCTCTCACACATCTTCATCTACATCTTTTTCTCGCTTTACCTGGACAGCCTCGGTTACAGCAAGGCGGTCATCGGCCTGCTGTGGGCGGTGTCGGTGGTGATCGAGATCGGCTGGTTCTTCACCCAGGCGCGCTGGCTGCCGCGCCTGCCGCTGACCGGCTGGCTGGTGCT
>SBFU01000408.1 GCA_006227785.1 Burkholderiales bacterium | reverse complement strand
CGCAAACTCGCCTTCGGCTCAGACAAGCGCGCCCCCTGATCCGCCCAGCCCTGCGCTACTCGCCAGCGCATACGGCGGTTGGACCTCGGCACTCCACAGTCTGACCACCAGCGAGGTCCCTTTGCCGTCAAGGCCGGGCTGAGCAGCGCAGGGGCGCCCGGAAGAGGGCGCGTGCTTGTTTGAGCGAAGCGAGTTTGCACGCGACCCCGGGCGCACCGAGCAGCGCAAGGAACCGCGCAGCGGCCCGGCCTTCGGCTCGCCTTTCTTTTGCCTTCTTTTCTTTGGCGACGCAAAGAAAAGAAGGGCGCCCGCCGGGGCGAGACCCGGCCAACGCACCTCACCCCAAAGCCGAAGCCTAAAATCCCAACAACTCCTCGCTGACCTTCAAAACAAGCGCCGCCATGACCAGCCCCAACCACACCCCTGTTGAACTGTCGCACATCCAGCCGAGAGAAAAAGCCGAGATCCTGGCGCAGGCGCTGCCCTATATCCGCAAGTACCATGGCAAGACCATGGTCATCAAGTACGGCGGCAACGCCATGACCGACCCGGCACTGCAGCAGGACTTTGCCGAAGATGTGGTGCTGCTCAAGCTGGTGGGCATCAATCCGGTGGTGGTGCACGGCGGTGGCCCGCAGATCGAGACTCTGCTGCAACGCCTTGGCAAGAAAGGAGAGTTCATCCAGGGCATGCGGGTGACCGACGCCGAAACCATGGAGGTGGTCGAGTGGGTGCTCGCCGGCGAGGTGCAGCAGGACATCGTCGGTCTGATCAATGCGGCAGGTGGCAAGGCGGTGGGACTGACCGGTCGTGACGGCGCCATGATCCGCGCGCGCAAGCTGCGCCTCGCCGACCAGCAGAATCCCGCGCAGGAACACGACGTGGGGCAGGTCGGTGACATCGTCAGCATCGATCCCAGCGCGGTCAAGGCTTTGCAGGACGATCAGTTCATCCCGGTTGTCAGCCCCATTGGCTTTGGCGAGCAGAACGAGAGTTACAACATCAATGCCGATGTGGTGGCCGCCAAGCTGGCCACTGTGCTGCAGGCCGAGAAGTTGCTGATGCTCACCAACATCCGTGGCGTGCTGGACAAGGACGGCAAGCTGCTGACCGAGCTGACCCCGCGCCGCATCGACGAATTGTGTGAGGACGGCACCATCAGCGGCGGCATGATTCCCAAGATCGCCGGTGCGCTCGATGCCGCCAAGAGCGGCGTGAACGCGGTGCACATCATCGATGGTCGGGTGCCCCATGCCCTCTTGCTGGAGGTGCTGGGCGACCAGCCTTTTGGCACCATGATCCGGAGTCATTGATGGCCCCCACGCTCCACCGCCGCGCGGGTCGCTGCCCCCCGAGGGGGTGCGTTTCGCCTTGGGGCGGCCCGGCGGCGAAACCTGACCTCTGAAGCCATGCGCCTGCTTTTGGTTGAAGATGACGTGATGGTCGCCAGCGGCATGAAGCTGGGACTGTGTGACGCCGGGTACTCGGTCGACTGGGTCGGCAGTGGCGAGCGGGCCGAACAGGCGCTGGACAACGACAGCTTCGATCTGGCGATCGTTGACATCGGGCTGCCGGGCATCGATGGTCTGGAGCTGACCCGCCGTCTGCGCGCCCGTGCCCTGACCATGCCCGTGCTGATCCTGACGGCACGAGACGCATTGCAGGACCGGGTGCAGGGACTGGACCTGGGCGCTGACGACTACATGGTCAAACCCTTCGAGCTGCCCGAGCTGCTGGCGCGCCTGCGAGCGCTGCTGCGACGCTCTCAGGCGGCCACCTCGGCGGTGCTCGGTTTCGGTCCGCTTGAAATGGACACGGCCCAGCGCCGTGTCAGCCTGGGTGGGCAGCCCATGGAGCTGGGTCCACGTGAATGGTCGGTGCTGGAATACCTGCTGCTGCAGGCGCCCAAGCCGGCTGCGAAGGACAAGTTGTTGCATGCGCTGACCGGGTGGGACAAGGAGATCACGCCCAACGCGATCGAGGTCTATGTGTCCCGGCTGCGCAGCAAGCTGGAGCCGGCTGGCGTGGCCTTGCGGGCGATCCGGGGTTTCGGATACCGGCTGGAGCTGCAGGCCCGCGCCGAAGATGGACAGGGCGACTGAGCCGGAGCCGGTCCCGGTCGGCATGATCTGGGGTCTGCAGCGGCGCCTGCTGGTGCTGCTGATGCTGCCCCTGGGTCTGGTGGCCGTGGTGAGCGTTTGGCTTCACTACCAGAGCGCGGGCACGGCCGCCCTGCAACAAGACCAGCAGCTGGTTCGTCTGGTGCCGCTGCTGGCCGATTCGGTGGTGGTGCGCAACCGGGGACCAGACGGCAGGCCCCTGTCCACCGATGGTGATGGCCTGGGCCCCAGTCCGGGCCTGGCCATGCTGCTGGCCCCGCCAGTGGGCGAATTTCTGAGGGAACGCGAAGGCTTTGCGGCCTACGGCATCTTCGATGCACAAGGGCGGCTGTTGCTCGGGGAGCCCTGGTTGCCCACCGTGCTGCCCGTCACCGAGGAGCCGGAGTTCCTCAGTGTCGTCGAGGGTGGGGTGACCTATCGCCTTGTGGCTCAGCGCAGCAGGTCCAGCGCGGGCGAGCTCATCCTGATGCTGGCGGACGGATCGGACGCCCAGCAGAACTGGCTGTCCACGGTGATGATCCGCGTGATCCTGCCCAACCTGTTGCTGCTGGTGGTGGCCGCCACGGCGGTGACCTGGGCCGTCAGCCGTGCGCTGCGCCCCCTGATCGACCTCAAGCAGGCCGTCGAGCGGCGCTCGCCGCGCGACCTGAGTCCGCTGGAGGCCGGGACGGCTCCGGTCGAGGTCCGCCCATTGGTGGCTTCGCTGAACCGGCTGTTCGGGCTCGTCAATGCGCAGGCCGAGGCGCAGCGGCGCTTTGTGGCGGATGCGGCGCACCAGTTGCGCACGCCGCTGGCCGGGTTGCAGGCGCAGGTGGAGGCCTGGGCGCAGACCGCCCGCGGTGCCAGGCCCGGAGAGCACGTGCAGCTGCCGGTCGACCAGTTGCTGCGGCTGCGTGAAGCCACGCGCCGAACCTCCCAGCTGGCCAACCAGTTGCTGGCGCTCTCGCGTGCCGACAGCCTCAGTGCCGACGCGCAGCCGATGCAGCAGGTGGATCTGCTGGCCCTCAGCGAGGCGGTGTTTCCCCTGTTTCTGGATGCCACCGCGGCCAAGCGGATCGACCTGGGTCTGGAGGCGGGACCTTCACAGACCCTGGGTCATGCCTGGCTGTTGCGCGAACTGGTGATCAACCTGGTGGACAACGCGGTGCGCTACACACCAGATGGTGGTCGGGTGACGCTGAGGTGTGGGCAGGGCGGCCGCGGCATGCCCGACGGCGCCTGGATCGAGGTGGAAGACAACGGGCCAGGCATCCCGGTCGACCAGTTGGCGCATGTCCTCCAGCGCTTTTACCGGGTGCCGGGCACCCTTGGGGAGGGCAACGGCCTGGGTCTGGCCATCGCCAGCGAGATCGCACGTGCCCACCACACCAGCCTGCAGCTGATGACCGCCTCGGGTGGCCACGGTCTGCTGGCCCGCGTCGTGTTTGCCCCCTTGCCCGCGTCGGGACAGCCGGGCTGAACATCCTCGTCGCCGGTCTCGGACCCCCATCGACGCTGTGCGAGAATTCCGCGCAGGGAGAGACCACCGAGGCCCATCCGAGGGCCCTGACGCAGACAACGAACGGACCGACTGCCCATGAACGCCGAATCGCCTGACGCCCCGCCCGCATCTCCGGTCCAGGCCGATGCCATTGCCGACGGCGGCACCGGACAGGATGGCGGCAGCGGTCGCAAGCGTCCGCGCCCGGGCGAACGGCGCATCCAGATCCTGCAGGCGCTGGCCGCCATGCTGGAGCAGCCGGGTGCCGAGCGCGTCACCACCGCCGCCCTGGCAGGTCGGCTGGAGGTCAGCGAGGCGGCCCTGTACCGCCACTTCGCGAGCAAGGCGCAGATGTTCGAAGGCCTGATCGAGTTCATCGAGCAATCGGTGTTCGGGCTGGCCAACCAGCTCGACGAACGCGAAGCCGATCCACGCATTCGCTGCCGCAAGCTGGTGACACTGCTGCTGCAGTTCGGCGAAAAGAACCCGGGCATGGCGCGCGTCATGGTGGGTGACGCGCTGGTGCATGAAAACGAACGCCTGCAGCAGCGCATGAACCTGTTCTTCGACAAGATCGAGTCCACCTTGCGCCAGCACCTTCGTGAGGTGGCGGTGCTGGGCGGCACACAGACCCCCACGGTCGACGCGCAGGCCGATGCGTCGGTGATCACCGCCTTCTGCGTCGGCAGGTTGCAGCGCTTTGCCCGCAGCGGCTTCCGGCGCACGCCCTGTGAGAACCTGGAGCACAGCCTCGCGCTGCTGCTCCCCGGCGACCGGCTCTGATCGTCGGCCGCGGCGCCTGCCCTGCACCGTCGCGGGCGGTGTCACAGGGGTTCCTCGGTCGCGGCACATTCACCCTGCTCAGATCCGGCTTCCTGATGGGTTTGGGGGATCCGGGCCGCATCGCCCTGCCACGGAACTTCTAGGGAGTCGCCACTAAATTTCCCACGATTTGGTCGGGTGTGTTGCCCCCGCTCGGACGGTTTTGAGGTAAAAATAGCACGGTCGTTCGATTTATCGGTCGAGCGATCGTTTTGTCCAAGCCCACGACATACCCCACATGCCCACGACCCGCACCGCCCATCGCTCGCCCGCCGCCGTGGTCCACGCGCGCCCCTTGCAGAAGGGGCAGCAGACGAAAGCAGCGATTGTGGACGCGGCCCTCGGCCTGGCCACCCAGATCGGTCTTGAGGGTCTGTCCATTGGCGCGCTGGCCGAGGTGATGCAGATGAGCAAGTCGGGGGTATTCGCCCACTTCGGCTCGCGCGAAGAGCTGCAGATCTCGGTGGTTCGTGAGTACCACCATCGCTTCGAAGAAGAGGTGTTCTATCCGGCCATGTCGGTGCCGCGTGGCCTGCCCCGACTGCGCGCCCTGTTCGACAACTGGATGAAGCGCACCTCGGTCGAGATCGACTCGGGCTGCATTTACATCGGCGGTGCAGTCGAATTCGACGACAGGCCGGGCCCGGTGCGCGATGCGCTGGCCAGCTCGGTCAGCACCTGGCTGGCGGCCATGCGGCGCGCCATCGAAATCGCCATCGAGGAGGGCCACCTGCGCGCCGATACCGATGCGCACCAGATGCGCTTCGAGATCCATTCCTTGATCCTGGCCTTGCATTACGAGGCCCGGTTCCTGCGCAGCCCCGATTCGCTTCAACGTGCTCTCGCCGCCTTTGAAGGCATCGTGCAACGCTACCGTTCGGGAAGCGCCGCCGGCGGCGCCGACCCAGGCACGCCCGGGACCCAACACCGCGCAACCCGCAAAGAGCGGGTCCGCTGAATCTCTCTGTTTCTTCACAAACCCACCACAGGAGTCAACCCATGCCCGTCTACAACCCGCCCCTGCGTGACATGCAGTTTGTGATGCACGAGGTGCTGAATGTCAGCGCCGATTTCCAGGCCATGCCACAGCATGCCGAGGTGGACGCCGACACCATCAATGCGGTGCTCGAAGAGGCTGGCAAGTTCGCCTCGCAGGTGATCTTCCCGCTCAACATCAGCGGCGACACCGAAGGCTGCACGCTGGACAAGGCCACCCACGAGGTGAAGACGCCTGCCGGCTTCAAGGAGGCCTACAAGACCTACACCGACGGTGGCTGGTCGGCGCTGTCGTGTGACCCCGAGTACGGCGGCCAGGGCCTGCCGCTGGTGGTCAACCAGTGCCTGTACGAAATGATGAACTCGGCCAACCAGGCCTGGACCATGTACCCAGGCCTGAGTCACGGCGCCTATGCCGCGTTGCACGCCCACGGGACACCCGAGCAGAAAGCCCTGTACCTGCCCAAGCTGGTCAGTGGCGAATGGACCGGCACCATGTGCCTCACCGAACCGCACTGCGGTACCGACCTGGGCCTGATGCGCACCAAGGCCGAGCCCCAGGCCGACGGCACCTACAAGCTCACCGGCAACAAGATCTTCATCAGCGCCGGCGA
>SBFU01000484.1 GCA_006227785.1 Burkholderiales bacterium | reverse complement strand
TGCCAGTCCCACACGCGCTGGCCGTCCACCGGCTCGAAGCCGAACTTGTCGTTCAGCCGGATCTCGGCGATGCGGTGGATGTTGCGCAGGCATTCGGCGCGCTCGAAGTCCGGGTGACCGTGCAGGCGACGCTCGAAGGCGGCGATGATCTGCGCCTTGGTCAGACCCGTGCCGCGTGGGCCTCGCACCGCCAGGATGAAGGGAAAGCCGAACTTGGCGTTGTAGTCGGCATTGAGCCGCTGGATGTGTGCGAACTCCTCGGGTGTGCAATTCGTCAGGCCGGCCTTGGATTGTTCGTTGGTCGATTCGGCTGTCAGCGTCTGGCTCACCATGGCTTTGCCGGCCAGTTCCGGGTGGGCCCGGATCAATGCCAGCTGGCGTTCGACGCCCGCGTCACCGAGCACGCGCGTCATCACGTGCTTGAGCTGCGCCAGCGAGGCAAACGGCCGTTGCGCCAGCGCAAGCTCGGCGATCCAGGGCGAATGCTCGTAAAGGCCGTCGAGCATCTGAAGCGCCTCGGGCAGGGGCGCGGCGTTGAGGTGGTCCAGGGTCAGGGGCATGGCGTTGGATCAGGCGAGGTTCAGAGGGTGCGTTGCCTTCCAGTGCCGCGCAATGTCCAGCCGGCGCGCCACCCAGACCCTGTCGTGCGACTGGATGTGGTCCAGGAAACGCTGCAGCGCGGTGATGCGCCCCGGGCGGCCGAGCAGACGGCAGTGCATACCGATGCTCATCATCTTGGGGCGGTCCAGTCCGTTCGGGTCGCCTTCGGCATAGAGCGCGTCGAAGCTGTCCTTCATGTACTGGAAGAACGGGTCGGCGTGGGAGTAGCCCTGCGGCAGCGCAAAGCGCATGTCGTTGCAGTCCAGCGTGTAGGGCACGATGAGCTGGTGCGTGTCCGTTCCATCGCTCTTGCGCACCTTCATCCAGAACGGGAGGTCTTCGCCGTAGTAGTCGCTGTCGTACTCGAAACCACCATAGTCGGCCACCAGGCGGCGCGTGTTCGGGCTGTCGCGGCCGGTGTACCAGCCCAGCGGACGCTCACCAGTGAGGCCTTCGATGACCTGCATCGCCTCGGCCATGTGGGCGCGTTCGGTGGCTTCGTCCACGTTCTGATAATGGATCCACTTCAGGCCATGACAGGCGATGTCATGTCCCAGTTCCTTGAAGGCCGCGGTCAGTTCGGGATGTTTCTGCAGTGCGCTGGACACGCCGAACACGGTCAGTGGCAGCTGGCGCTTTTCGAACTCGCGCAGGATGCGCCAGACCCCGGCCCGCGAGCCGTATTCGTAGATGCCCTCCATGCTGATGTGGCGTGCCTCGAAGGCGGCCGGGTTGAACATCTCCGAGAGGAACT
The DNA here is from genome assembly GCA_006227785.1 of Burkholderiales bacterium. Lineage (GTDB taxonomy): Bacteria > Pseudomonadota > Gammaproteobacteria > Burkholderiales > Burkholderiaceae_C > Hydrogenophaga. The sequence continues at coordinate 14,399 of SBFU01000484.1, read as the reverse complement.
GTTCGCTGGCCTTGTCGCCGTGCAGCACGCTGTTCTCTCCGCCTTCCTCGTAGTTCAGGACGAATTGCACCGCCACGCGCGCACCGCCCGGCCAGCGGGCATGGGGTACATCCCGGCCGTAGCCGACCAGGTCGCGTGGATAAGGGGCGGTGCTGTCGTAGATCATGTGGATTGCTCAGGAGGCCAGGGCCATGGAAATGTCGTTGGTCGGCAATTTGCGGTCGAATGTCAGGGCCTGCTCGACGTTCAGCAGGTGCTCGTTCATCAGCCTCACGGCCAGCGCCTCGTCACGCGCTGCCAGGGCCTTGACGATCTCGGCGTGCTCCTCGTTCGAATGTTCGGCCGCATGGGTACTCTGGTACATCAGCGTGATCAAGGCACAGCGCGAAATCAGCTCGCGCAGAAGTTCGGCCAGCACCTCATTGCCCATGAGCTCGGCCATACGCACATGAAAATCGCCCAGCAGCTCGGTGCGCCCCGGCACATCCTGGTTGTCAACCGCCTGCCGTTCCTGCGCCACATGCTCGCGCAGGGCCTTGATCTTGGCCGGGCTCACCTGCTGCACGAAGGCACGCGTCATCTCGGCCTCCAGCATGCGGCGCACCGCGAACACCTGCTTCGCTTCGTCGACGGAGGGCGAGGCCACAAAGGCGCCGCGTGCCGGCTCCAGCCTGATCAGGCGGTTCTGGGACAACTGGAACAGGGCCTGCCGAACCAGCGTGCGCGAGACGCCAAAGTGGTCGGCCAGCTTTTGCTCGGCCAGTTTGGTGCCCGGGTGCAGCCGGTGCTCCACGATGGCGCGTGTGAGCGACTCGACGATGTGGTGCGTGCTGGAGGTTTCCATGGATTCATCATATACAGAAAAACAAAAAGTGTATACACTTTCGGTCGACCATCAACGAAAGGAATTGCCATGGGCTTGAGCACCCACGTACTGGACACCATGCATGGCTGCCCGGCCGCCGGCATGGCGGTTGCGCTCTACACCACCGATGGAGACCAGGCCACCCTGGTCAAGCGGTTTGAGCTCAACCAGGACGGGCGCAATCCCGACGGCCTGCTGTACGACCACGCCAGCCTCAAGGCTGGCACCTACCGGCTCGTGTTTGACGTCAAGGCCTACTTTCTCTCCCGTGGAGTGGCGCTGCCCGAGCCGGCTTTTCTGGACCGTGTGACCCTGGATTTCGGCGTCGCCCATGCGGATCAGCACTACCACGTTCCCCTGCTGGTGAGTCCCTGGAGCTACTCCACCTACCGCGGCAGCTGAGACATCAAAGAAAACAGCCCGCCGGTGGGCGGGCTGTCGGAGAGACCGGGCGTTGTCAGCGCGAGAGCTGACCTTCGGTGAGTGTGTCCAGCTGGAACTGACCGCTGTGATCCCACAGCCAGACATCGGTGTAGGTGACGCCGCCCAGTGCCACCGGTGCCGGGAAGGGTGCCGCCTCGCGAACAGTGCGCTCAATCTCCTGCATCACATGGGGCACGTGGTTCGGGGCCCGCATCCAGTTGACCTGGCGCACATTGCCTCGGGCGTCCACCTCCACCTGGAGCACGCCGACCGCATGCAGCAGGGGCGGCAGCTTGCCTTTGAAAATCCGGTGCCCGTTCCGTCCGTACAGGTGCTGCGCACCGTCCTTGCGGTACTCCCGAGGCGTGCGTGCATGGGAGATCAGTGCGGGCGGCGGCTCGGGCGCCACCACCACCGGTGCGGGCGGATCAGGCTCCACCACCACGGGTGCCGGTTCCGGCATGGGCGGTGGGGTGGTGGTGCAGGCGGCCAGCGCCAGCATCACGCAGGCGCATGCCCAGGTGGCTGGCGCCAGGCGTCGGTCGGTCGCTGCAGAAGGGTTCCGGTTCGTCGGTGTCATGCTGTGTTCCTGCTCTGTCTTGCCAGGGTGCGGTCCTCGGATCTCATATGCCGTGACAGATACGTGCCATCGATCCTGGACCTGCCGGACGTCGATTGTTCGCCGCATACTGCGCTTGCGCGCGGACGAATTACGAATTCAAACACTTTAGCCCGGTAAACACCACGTTGCAGCATGAGCCTGTTTGCGTTTTTGCAACGGCTGGCCGTCGAGCCCGCCGTACTCGTGACGGTGACCTCGGTCAGCGGCTCGACACCGCGCGAGCCCGGCGCCTGGATGGCGGTGTTCGCGCAGGGTCAGATCGGCACGGTGGGCGGTGGTCAGCTGGAATGGGTCTGCCTGGCGCAGGCCCGTGATCACCTGGCCAGCGGATCCGACCCGACTGGCGGGACCCGCTGGCACCACAGGGCGGCCCTGGGTCCCAGCCTCGGGCAATGTTGTGGCGGCAGCATGGAACTGACGTTTCAAAGGGTGGGTCCGCAGGACCGAGAGCGCCTGCAAGCCAGCCTCGGGGCCGATCGCCTGCCGGTCGCCCTGTTCGGGGGCGGGCATGTGGGTCAGGCCATCGTCCGCGCCCTGGCTCCCCTGCCTTTTGAGCTGAGCTGGATCGACAGCCGGGACGAGGTGTTCCCGCCGGATCTGCAAACGGGCGTGCATTGCGAGCACTCCGATCCGGTGCACCGGGCCGTGGACGGCTTGCGGCCGGGCAGTCGGGTGCTGATCATGAGCTTCTCTCACGCCGAGGACCTGGATATCGTGGCCCGGTGCCTGCAGCGCCTGCGACACCAGCAGGACCTGCCCTTCATCGGACTGATCGGCAGTCGCACCAAGTGGTCCGTGTTCCGCCGCCGACTCGCCGAGCGCGGCTTCAGCGAAGCCGAACTGGACCGCATCACCTGTCCCATCGGTGTGCCCGGCATCCCTGGCAAGCAGCCGGCCGTGATCGCCGCCAGCGTGGCGGCGCAACTGTTGATGCAGGGATGAGGCGGGGTGCTCAGTCCAGTTCCTGGGGCAGCAGCAGGTTGAGCGAGATGGCAATGGTTGCGGCCGGCAACAGACCGCTGGTCATGAGGATCTTGAGGGTCGCGGGCAAGTGTTGCAGGGCTTCCGGCGCCAGTTGAAGGCCCAGCCCCACGGACAGCGAGACGGCAAAGATCACCATGTTGCGGCGGTTCCATTTCACGTCCGCCAGCATGCTCACGCCGGCCGCGGTCACCATGCCGAACATGATGATCACACCACCTCCCAGAACCGTGATCGGCATGCTGGCCACCACGGCACCGAACTTGGGCACCAGGCCGCACAGGATCAGGAAGACGGCGCCCAGCGTGACCACGTGTCGGCTCATCACACCGGTCATGGAGACCAGGCCGACGTTCTGGCTGAAGCTGGTGTTGGGCAGTCCACCGAACAGGCCTGCCACCGCGGTGCCCAGGCCGTCGGCAAAGGTGGCACCCGAGATCTCCCGGTCGGTGGCCTGGCGTCCGGCCCCGCCCTTGGTGATGCCGGAAACGTCGCCGACCGTCTCGATGGCCGACACGATGGCCATGAAGCACATGCCGATGATGATGGCCCAGTTGATCTCCCAGCCGAACTTGAAGGGCTGGGGCAGCGTGAACCATGCGGCATGGCCCACAGCGGCAAAACTGACCTTGCCCAGCAGCATCGCATACAGGTAGCCGGCCACCAGGCCCAGCAGGACAGCCGCCACCGACAACATGCCGCGTGCGAAGAACTTGAGCAGGAGGGTGACGGCAATCACGACCAGTGCGATGGACCAGTTCTCCAGGCTGCCGAATTCCGGTTTGCCCTTGAGTGGCACGCCACCCGCCGCGTACTCGATGCCCACCTTGATCAGCGCCAGCCCGATCATCAGCACAATCAGTCCCGTCACCAGGGGTGGCAGCGCGTGCCGGATCCGGCCGATGAAAAAGCCGATAAAGAAATGGAACACCCCGCCGATCACCACCCCCGTCATGAGGCCCGCCATGCCGGCCACGCCAGCACCGGCCACCGCCGGAATCATGATCGGGATGAAGGCGAAGCTGGTGCCCTGCACGATCGGGAGCCGGGCGCCCACCGGCCCGAAGCCAACGGTCTGAAACAGGGTGGCCACACCGGCCAACAACATCGACATCTGAATCATGTAGATCATGTTCGGGAAGTCGGGCGAGTTGGAACCGAAGCCAAAACCGGCCGCTCCGGCCACGATGATGGCCGGTGTCACGTTGCTCACGAACATCGCCAGCACGTGCTGGATGCCCAGCGGAACGGCCTTGACCAGGGGTGGGGTGTGGTTGGGGTCCCGGAGTTGTTCGGGGGTGCCCAGTGTGTTGTCCGCCATGTGTGTCTCCTGCGTGTGTTGTGCGCTTGGGCACCGATTGGGTACAGAGCTGTATACAAAAAAGTATACGGGCTTGATTCCCATGTGCCAAGCCGAGTTGCCAGGGAGCAGCGCTGTGTCGTCCTGGCTGGTCTGAGGAAATTGACTGCGAAATCAACGATTTGCAGCGCCTGTGTGGGCGATCAGGAACCGCGTGTGTCAGGGTATGTCCCAATGCGCCGCTCCCTTGATGGGGTCGGCCACCGGGCAAGTCCGGTGTGGGCAGGCGCACATCTTGCTGATCTTCAGGACGGTGGTCCGTCTGTTCGCGCGCCGGTTGCCGACCGGGGCGGATGTTGGTTCACCCACCTCTGGGGTTCACCTTGCAACTCTGTTCTCAAAAAGTGTATACACTTGACATCTGGTCGCAGCGGCGCAGGGCATGTACATCGTGCCCCGGGCGCGGCCCTCAGTCGGACCACAGCGCCCGCAGTGGTGGTCCGGCGTGCCTGGCGGCCCTGCCGTCCAACTGAGGTGCCATGGAAACCTACCTGCTTGATTGGGCCAATCTCCTGCTTCGCTGGCTGCACGTGATCGTAGCCATTGCCTGGATCGGTTCCTCCTTCTACTTCGTCTTTCTCGACAGCAGCCTGACGCCACCCGAGGACGAGCAGCTCAAAAAAGATGGCGTCAGCGGCGAGCTCTGGGCGGTGCATGGCGGAGGCTTCTACCATCCCGTCAAGTTCAACGTCTCGCCTCCCAAGCTGCCGGACCACCTCCACTGGTTCTACTGGGAGAGTTATTCCACCTGGCTTTCCGGCTTTGCCCTGTTCCTGGTCTCCTACCTCTGGAGTCCCAGCGTCTACCTGATCGACCCGAACGTGATGGACTGGAGCCCGGCGGCGGCCATTGCCACGGCGCTCGCCTTCCTGGTGGTGTTCTGGGTGGCGTATGACGCCATCTGCCGCACCCTGGGGCAGTCCGATCACGGTGATGCCAAGGTGGGGTTGCTGGTCCTGCTGCTGGTGTGTATCGCCTCCTACGCCGCGACCCAGCTGTTTGCCGGGCGCGCTGCATTCCTGCTGGTGGGGGCCATGATCGCCACGGCCATGAGTGCCAATGTGTTCTTCTGGATCATTCCTGGCCAGCGAACCGTGGTGGCCGACCTCAAGGCGGGACGGCCGGTCGACCCCATCCACGGCAAGCGCGGCAAGCAGCGCAGCGTGCACAACACCTATTTCACGCTGCCGGTGCTGTTTGCCATGCTCAGCAACCACTACAGCTTCACCTACAGCCACGAATACAACTGGCTGATCCTCATCGGCATGATGTTTGCCGGCGCCGCCATCCGTCAGTTCTTCGTGCTGCGCCATGGCCACAAGCTGGGACGCAACAGCCATCCGTGGCCCTATGCGGCTGTCGGTGTGGTGGTGCTGCTGGCGCTCATCGTCTGGCTGAGGCCTGCACCAACACAGCCCGTGACGGCGCCGCAGCAGGTCGGGCTGGCCCAGATCCAGGGCATCATGGCGCAGCGTTGCGTCATGTGCCATGGCGAGGCCTTGCAGTCCAAGAATGTGCGTCTGGACTCACCAGAGGCCCTCAGGCAACATGCCCAGACGGTGTACCAGCAGGTGGTGGTCACCCGACAAATGCCGATGAACAACGCCACCGGCATCACCGAAGAGGAACGCGCCATCGTGGCCCAGTGGTTCCGCCAGGGCGCCCCGCTCGAGTGAGATTGGTCTCGCCGGGGACCGGTCGCGCGGTTTTGCGATAACCTCGGGCGCTCACGACGCAAGGAGACTGCCCATGAAGACGCGCGCCGCCGTGGCCTGGAAGGCCGGCGAACCCCTGACCATCGAAACCGTCGATCTTCAGGGTCCCAAACTGGGCGAGGTGCTGGTCGAGATCAAGGCCACCGGCATCTGCCACACCGACTACTACACGCTCTCGGGTGCCGACCCGGAGGGCCTTTTTCCCGCCATCCTCGGGCATGAGGGTGCGGGCATCGTGGTGGACGTCGGCCCCGGCGTGACCTCGCTCAAGAAGGGCGACCACGTCATCCCGCTCTACACGCCCGAATGCCGCCAGTGCAAGTTCTGCCTGAGCCGCAAGACCAACCTGTGCCAGCTCATCCGCGGCACGCAGGGCAAAGGCCTGATGCCCGACGCCACCAGCCGCTTCTCCATCGACGGCCAGCCCATCCTGCATTACATGGGCACCAGCACCTTCAGCAACCACACCGTGGTGCCCGAAATTGCGCTGGCCAAGATCCGTGAAGACGCTCCCTTCGACAAGGTCTGCTACATCGGCTGCGGCGTCACCACCGGCATTGGCGCTGTGCTGTTCACCGCCAAGGTGGAGGCGGGTGCCAACGTGGTGGTGTTCGGCCTGGGCGGCATCGGCCTGAACGTGATCCAGGGTGCGCGCATGGTGGGTGCCGACAAGATCATCGGCATCGACCTCAACCCCGAACGCGAGGCGATGGCGCGGAAGTTCGGCATGACGCACTTCCTCAACCCCAAGGACCACGAGAACATCGTCGACGCCATCGTGCAGCTGACCGACGGCGGTGCCGACTACAGCTTCGAGTGCATCGGCAACACGCAGGTGATGCGCCAGGCACTGGAATGCACCCACAAGGGCTGGGGCCGCAGCATCATCATCGGCGTGGCCGAAGCCGGTGCCGAAATCAGCACCCGCCCGTTCCAGCTCGTCACCGGCCGCAAGTGGGAGGGTTCTGCCTTTGGCGGTGCACGCGGCCGCACCGACGTGCCCAAGATCGTGGACTGGTACATGGACGGCAAGATCGACATCGACAGCCTGATCACCCACAAGCTCAGGCTGGAAGACATCAACGAAGGCTTTGCGCTGATGAAGCGCGGCGAGTCCATCCGCTCCGTCGTCGAGTTCTGACCATGGCCCTGGAACGTCTTGAACTGCTGTCTTCCCATGCCTGCTTTGGTGGCGAGCAGCGCTTCTACAAGCACTTCTCGGTCAACGAGATCGGCCTGCCCATGCGCTTTGGTCTCTACCTGCCGCCGCAGGCGCTGGCCGGACAACGCGTTCCACTGCTGACGTACCTGGCCGGTCTGACCTGCACCGAGGAAACGTTCGCCACCAAGGCCGGTGCCCAGCGCGAGGCCGCCCGGCTCGGCCTGGCCCTGCTGACTCCCGACACCAGCCCGCGACACACCGGCATCGAGGGCGAGGATCACCACTGGGATTTTGGCGTCGGCGCCGGCTTCTACCTCGACGCCACCGAGCACCCCTGGGCCGGACACTGGCAGATGGAGAGCTATCTTCTCAAGGACCTGATCCCCGGTGTGGTGGCCGATCTGGGCCTGGATTCGGAGCGCCTCGGGCTCTTCGGTCATTCGATGGGCGGGCATGGCGCGCTGACCCTGGCCTTGCGTCACCCTGGCGTGTTCGCCAGCCTGTCTGCCCTGGCGCCCATCTGTGCGCCGACACGTTGCCCCTGGGGGCGCAAGGCTTTTCTGGGCTACCTCGGGCAGGACGAGGACGCCTGGGTGGCGCACGACGCCAGCCGGCTGATGGCCGACGCCACGACGCCGCCCTATCCAGGGGGCATCCTGATCGACCAGGGCCTGGCCGACAAGTTCCTGGCCGAGCAGCTGTACCCCGAAGCTTTCGAGACAGCCTGTGCCGCTGCAGATCAGCCGCTGAGCTTGCGCCGCCACCCGGCGTACGACCACGGCTACTATTTCATCGCCAGCGTGGTGGACGACCACTTGCGCCACCATGCGGCCCAGCTCGGCGTGGCGGCCTGAATCCACCGGCGCTCAGGCCCGTTCCGTACCCCCACTTTTTGACCATGCGCCCGCGCCGCTTTGACCTGATCGCCTTCGACTGGGATGGCACCCTGTTCGACTCCACTGCCCTGATCACCCGCTGCATCCAGGCGGCGGTGGCCGACGTGGGTGGCACGGTACCCAGCCGTGCGCAGGCCAGCTACGTCATCGGCATGGGGCTGATGCAGGCGCTGGCCCACGCAGCCCCCGATGTACCGCCCGAGCGTTATCCGCAACTGGGGGAGCGCTACCGCCACCACTACATGGCAGCCCAGCACGAGATCAGCCTGTTTGAAGGTGTACTGCCTCTGCTGCAGAGCCTCAGACAGCGCCATCACTGGTTGACCGTGGCCACCGGCAAGAGCCGCAAGGGACTCGACGAGGCGCTGCAGAGCGTCGAGTTGCAGGGGGTGTTCGACGGTTCACGCACCGCCGACGAGACCGCGGGCAAGCCCAGCCCCCTGATGCTGCACGAGCTCATGCGCGAGTTCGGTGTCGGGCCCGAGCGCACCCTCATGATCGGTGACACCACCCACGATCTGCAGATGGCCGTCAATGCCGGATGTGCATCGGTCGGCGTGAGCTACGGTGCGCACGAACCGCAGGCTTTTGCGGCACTGGGGCCGCTGCATGTGGCGCACTCGGTGGCCGAGCTCCACGACTGGCTGCGCGAACACGCCTGAAAGGCGGCTGCAGCCGTTCACGACTTCGGATACAACAGCGGCATGGACGCATCCGCTGATGAAGACCTGAACACACTCTGCAACGGCCGCGATCTGGTCGATGGCGGTCGTGCGGTGTCTTTCGACGTCACCTATGCCGGCCAGACCTGCCGGGCCTTTGCGGTTCGCTACCGTGGGCAGGTGCACGCCTACCTGAACCGTTGCACCCACGTGGCGATGGAAATGGACTGGCAGCCCGATCGCTTCTTCGACGACACCGGCCAGTGGCTGCTCTGCGCCACCCATGGCGCCGTCTATCGCCCCGATACTGGAGAGTGCGCCGGAGGCCCCTGCCGCGGCAAGCTGTTCGCCATTGAAACCCTGGAGCGGGACGGAGTCGTCTTCTGGCGGTCACAATACCACCTCAAACCCGTCGCATTCTGAAACCACCATGAACAACGAAACGCCCGGCGCTGACCGAAACTGGGAGCGCGAGACGCTGGAGAAACTGGTTTTCCAGACCCTCAAGGAACAGCGCTCACGCCGCCGGTGGACCATCTTCCTGCGCCTGCTCTGGCTGGGCTTTCTGACCCTGGTCGCCTGGATGATCTACCAGAGCGGGCAGTTCACGCCTGCCCCGTCCACACCGCACACCGCCGTGGTCGAGGTGCGTGGCGTGATAGCCGCAGGCAGCGAGGCCAGTGCCGAACAGGTGGTGGGCTCCTTGCAGGCGGCTTTTGAGGACAGCGGGGCCAAAGGGGTGGTGCTGCTGATCGACTCCCCGGGCGGCAGCCCGGTGCAGGCCGGCATCATCAACGACGAAATCTTCCGTCTCAAGGCGCTGCACGACAAACCGGTGTATGCCGTGGTGGGTGACACCTGTGCATCGGCGGCCTACTACATAGCGTCCGCCGCCGACGAAATCTATGTCAACAAGGCCAGCATCGTCGGCAGCATCGGTGTGCTGATGGATGGCTTCGGGTTCACCGGATTGATGGAGAAGCTCGGTATCGAGCGCCGCCTGATGACCGCGGGGGAGAACAAGGCCTTCCTCGACCCCTTCAGCCCGCAGGACGCCGAGCAGCGCGCCTATATCCAGGGCATGCTCGACGAGATTCATCGCCAGTTCATCGACGTGGTGAAGAAAGGCCGGGGCGATCGCCTGAAGGAAGACGCCGGAACCTTCTCCGGGCTGATCTGGAGCGGACAGCAGGCCGTCGCCAATGGCCTGGCCGACGGGCTGGGCACGCTCGACAGCGTTGCGCGCGACAAGATCCAGGCCGAAGACATCATCGACTACACGCAGCGTGACAACTTCGGCCTGCGTCTGGTGCGCCGCCTGGGTGCCAGCATCGGCGAAGGTATCTTCCATGCGGCCACGGCCGCCGGCCTGCAACTGCGCTGATCAGGGAGACCGGTAGCCGTTGGGGTTGCCGCTCTGCCAGCGCCAGGCGTCGGCGCACATGTCATCCAGGCTGCGGGTCGCCTGCCAGCCCAGCAAGGTTCTGGCTCGCCCTGGGTCGGCCCAGCACTGGGCCACATCGCCTGCGCGGCGCGGGGCGATCCGGTAGGGTACCGGCCGGCCGCTGGCGCGTTCGAAGGCACGCACCATGTCCAGCACGCTGTGGCCTTGTCCGGTGCCGAGGTTGACGGTGAAACTCCCCGGCTTTGCCAGCAAGGCGCGCACCGCCGCCACGTGGCCACTGGCCAGATCCATGACGTGGATGTAGTCTCGCACCCCCGTGCCGTCGGGCGTGGGATAGTCGTTGCCAAACACGCTCAGGTGAGGGCGCCGGCCGATCGCCACCTGCGCCACGAAGGGCATGAGGTTGTTGGGCATGCCGTCCGGGTCTTCGCCGATCAGTCCGCTTGGATGGGCACCCACCGGATTGAAGTAGCGCAGCACACCCACACGCCAGCTCGGGTCCGCCGCGTGCTGGGCCGACAGCATGTCCTCGATCACCAGTTTGGTGTGCCCATAGGGGTTGGTGTGGCTGCGCGGAAAGTCCTCGGTGATCGGAACCGTGGCGGGGTCGCCGTACACCGTGGCGCTGCTGGAGAACACCAGGGCCGGTGGGCGCGGCCAGCCGCCTTCAGCCACGGCCTGCACCATGGCGCGCATCAGGCTGACCGCGCCGCCGATGTTGTTGTGGAAGTACTTCAGCGGCTGCGCCACGCTTTCGCCCACGGCCTTGTCGCCCGCAAAATGCACCACCGCCACCGGCTGGTGGCGCAGCAGCACGCCGGTCAGCCATGGTGTGTCCAGCACATCGCCCTGTTCCAGCGTCAGCGGACCGCCGCACAAGTGGGCCAGGCGCTCCATCACCACCGGGTGGCTGTTGGAAAAATTGTCCAGCACCACCGGCTCTAAGCCTTCGGCGCTCAGGGTGACGGCGGTGTGGCTGCCAATGTAGCCGGCGCCGCCGGTGAGCAGGATTTTCATGGGCGTTTCGGCAGGATGGTCTGAACACCGATCTTAGCGGTCCGGCTGGCCTTGTCTGCAGGCCGCCGGCTTATCATCCGTGGATCCGTTTCAACCGAGCATCCACGCATGTCGATCCGAAAAGCCGTCTTTCCCGTCGGGGGCCTGGGCACCCGGTTCCTCCCCGCCACCAAGGCCATCCCCAAGGAAATGCTGCCGGTGGTTGACAAGCCGCTGATCCAGTACGCGGTGGAGGAGGCCTATGCGGCCGGCATTCGCGAGATGATTTTTGTGACCGGGCGTCACAAACGGGCCATCGAAGACCATTTCGACACCGCCTACGAGCTGGAGGCTGAACTGGAGGCCGCGCACAAGCGCGACCTGTTGAAACTGGTGCACGCCATCAAGCCCGACGACATGGACTGTGTCTATGTGCGCCAGCCGCGCGCCCTCGGCCTGGGCCATGCCGTGTTGTGCGCCGAGCGCCTGGTCGGCGACGAAGCCTTTGCCGTGCTGCTGGCCGACGACCTCATGCTGGGCCGGGATCAGGCGCAGGGCGGCCCGAGTGTGCTGCAGCAGATGGTCCAGGCCTACGCTGACAACCCCGGCACCATCCTGGCGGTGCAGGACGTCCCCCGGTCCGAGACCCGGCGCTACGGGGTCGTCGATGTCAAGGGGGTGGAGGCCGCCGTCGCCGAGGTGTTCGGCATGGTGGAAAAACCCTTGCCCCAGAACGCCCCTTCGACCCTGGCCGTGGCAGGCCGCTACGTCCTGACACCCGGTGTGTTCGAGAGCATCCGGCGCCAGCCACGTGGCAGCGGTGGCGAGATCCAGCTGACCGATGGCATCGCGGCCCTGATCGGAACCGAAAAGGTGTATGCCTTCCGCTACGAAGGACGGCGTTATGACTGCGGCAGCAAGGAGGGCTTTCTGGAGGCCACCCTGGACCTGGCGCTGGCCAACCCGGAGTTGGGCCCGGCTGTGCGCGCCCATCTCGCTCGGCTGTCAGGCTGACCTGAACCGCTTCAGTTGGCCCCGAACAGAAAGATCGCCGGCAGGTCCATCGGCAGCCCGGCGGCAGGCTCGGGGCGTTCCCGCCACTGGCGCACGGTTTCACTGCGCGTCACCTGTTGCGGCAGGCCCAGACCCAGACTCACGGCCAGCCGGGTCTGTGGCCTCAGGTGTTGCATCAAGGCCTTCAGCACCGCGGCATTGCGGTAGGGTGTCTCGATCAGGATCTGCGTCTGTCCTGTGCGCTGCGACATGCTTTCCAGTTCCTGCAGGCGCCTGCTGCGTTGTTCGCCATCCTGCGGCAGGTAGCCGGCAAACGCGAACTGCTGGCCATTGAGGCCGCTGGCGGCCAGCGCCAGCATCAGCGAAACCGGTCCCACCAGGGGCGTGACCGGTATGTCCAGGGCATGAGCTGCCCGGACCACGGAGCTGCCCGGGTCGGCCACGGCGGGCATGCCCGCCTCGCTGACCAGGCCCATGTCATGCCCCTGCAGCGCCGGCGCCAGCAGTGCGCGCGCCTGTTGTTCCAGCTCTGGCGACGCCACATGATCGCCTTTCTTGTGGGCCTGGCGCGGCAACTCCACGATCCACTGCTCCTGCAAGGGCAGCGCCAGTGGCGCGTCGATGGCCACCCGCTTGAGGAACGCGCGGGTGCTCTTGGCGTTTTCGCTGATCCAGTGGGTCAGCCGGGAAGCCACCGACACGGTCTCGTGCGGCAGCCATCCAACGACGCCAGACAGGCCCGCGTCCGGTTCCGTGCTGTTCCGTATGCCAAAGTCCAGGGGCGTCGGCACCAGGTACAAGGTGCCCGTTGTCCTCTCCTGCCCCGTCTGCCCGGTCGTCATGGCACCACCAGCCCGGCTGCCCGGAGCATGCGGCAGGTGCGGATCAATGGCAGGCCCACCAGGGCAGAGGGGTCGTCGTTGTCGATGCGATCGAGCAGGGCGATGCCAAGCCCTTCGCTCTTGGCGCTGCCGGCACAGTCGTAGGGCTGTTCGATGCGCAGATAACGCTCGATCTCGTCGTCGTCCAGCGTGCGAAACACCACCTTCACAGGCGCCAGGTCCACCTGTTCGAAACCGGTTTCCTGACAGACGACGGCCAGAGCCGTCTGGAACACCACGGTTTGCCCGCTCATTCGGCGCAGCTGGGCAACCGCCCTTTCATGGGTCCCCGGCTTGCCCAGGGGTTCACCGTTCAGGTCGGCCACCTGGTCGCTTCCGATCACCACCGCCTGGGGGTGGCGGCGCGCCACGTCCCGTGCCTTGGCCAGTGCCAGCCGACGGGCCAGCGCTGCCGGCGCCTCGTGGGCAGCCGGTGTCTCGTCGACATCCGGATGCGAGACGGTGAACGCCACTCGCAGGCGAGACAGCAGTTCATGCCGGTACCGTGAGGTCGAGCCGAGAATCAGCGCCCGAGTTGAGGGCGAAGAGGTTGGTTCACTTGTCATGCCCCTATTGTCATGCCAGCGCAACCGGCATCTCTCTTACACTGAAACCATGAAACCGAAAGTGTCCAACCACTGGAACCCGGACCGCCTCGACGTGCCTGCCTTTGCCCAGGCGGGCGCCAGCCTCATGGCAGAAGAGCCGGTGGAGTCGTTCGAGCGGCTCGCCGCTGATGGTCATCCGGGTGAAGTCGCGCCGGGACCGCTGCGCTGGCAGGCGCGGGCAGAGATGCGAACCGGATTGCCCGGGTCTCCACCTCAGCCCTGGCTTCACCTGGTGGCCGAGGTCACCGTCCCCTTGACCTGCCAGCGCTGCCTGGGCCCGGTGCCGGTGCACCTGCAGGTCGATCGCTGGTACCGCTTTGTGGCCGACGAGGCGACTGCCGAGCGCGAGGATGAAGACAGCGAGGAGGACGTGCTGGCTGTGGAGCCACGACCTTCATTGCGGACCCTGGTCGAGGACGAGTGCCTGATGGCCATGCCCCTGGTTCCCATGCACGAAGCCTGCCCTGTACCCTTGCCCCTGCCCCAGGCGCCGGATGGCGGGCAGGACCCGGAAAAGACCAACCCCTTTGCCCAGCTGCAGCGCCTTCGGCGGGGCGACTGATTTGTGGTTGGAGCCAGACAGGGCTATAATGATGGGTTTCGCGCTGACATCCATCTGCGCGGGCCGGTCGCAAGGCAGGTCCGAAACCCCTTACGCAAATGCAGCAGCACCTTGGTATCCGCCAGGTCCTGTCTGCCCGGAAGGGGCATGAAGGGTGGGGCGCACTTGAACACCCTACCGTTACCCACCCGATTTTCAGGAGCCGACCATGGCCGTCCAGCAAAACAAGAAGTCCCCCTCCAAGCGG
>SBFU01000107.1 GCA_006227785.1 Burkholderiales bacterium | reverse complement strand
GACGACCACGAAATGATCGTCGCGCCTGGCGGGTGATGCCCGTCAGGCAGCGGCTCAGCGCAGGCGCCGGATCAGGCTGGAGGTGTCCTGACGGTTGCCGCCCATGGCCTGCAGGTCGGCGTAGAACTGGTCGACCAGTGCGGTGACCGGCAAACGGGCACCATTGCGCCGGGCCTCCTCCAGCACCAGCCCCAGATCCTTGCGCATCCAGTCGACGGCAAAGCCGAAGTCGAACCGGTCTTCGACCATGGTCTTGCCTCGGTTGTCCAGCTGCCAGCTCTGGGCGGCCCCCTTGCCGATCACGTCCAGCACCTGGTTCATGTCCAGGCCCGCCTTCTGACCGAAGGCGATCGCTTCGGACAGGCCCTGCACCAGTCCCGCAATGCAGATCTGGTTGACCATCTTGGTCAGCTGTCCGGCTCCGCTTTCCCCCATCAGGGTGAAGGCACGGGAGAAAGCCATGGCCACGGGGTGGGCGGTCTCGAAGGCCGCCGGATCGCCGCCGCACATCACGGTCAGGGCGCCGTTCTGCGCCCCGGCCTGTCCACCCGAGACGGGCGCGTCGACAAAGGCCAGACCGAGGGTTTTTGCCGCGGCGTGGAGCTCGCGGGCCACATCGGCCGAGGCGGTGGTGTGGTCCACGAACACCGCCCCTTCCTTCATGCCGGCAAAGGCACCGTCCGCACCCAGCGTGACCGATCGCAGGTCATCGTCGTTGCCGACACAGCAGAACACCACATCGGCGCCGGCCGCCGCCTCGCGCGGCGTCGCTTTCGCCGAGCCTCCAAACTCCGCCACCCAGGCCTGCGCCTTGGCCGGCGACCGGTTGTAGACCGTCACCGCATGCCCGGACTTGGCCAGATGTCCGGCCATGGGATAACCCATGACCCCCAGACCGAGAAACGCGACCGTTTTCGGCGCGACAGATTCGTAGGTTTTGGCGGCAATGCTGCTCATGTGAATAAATCCAAAGGGAGGGGAAGCCAGTCCAGAACGCGGTGGAACCGGCTTTGCCGGGCCACTCGCGTTGCCCCCTTGAGGGGGTGACGCGCCGCAGGCGCGGCGCGGGGGTGGTCAAACGATCGTGAGGTGCTCGGTGCCCGCCGCCAGATCCTGGGTGCGCGCGCGCTGGCTGTTGAGCTTGATCTGCAGGCGCAGGTCGTTGAGCGAGTCGGCATTGCGCAGCGCGTCTTCCAGGCTGATGAGGTTGGCCTCGAAGGCATTGAACAGCGACTGGTCGAAGGTCTGCATGCCGATGTTGGTGCTCTTTTTCATGATCTCCTTGATCTCGGCAACCTCGCCCTTGAAGATCAGGTCCGAGATCAGCGGCGAATTGAGCATCACCTCGACCGCTGCGTGCCGCCCCTTGTTGTCCTGGCGCGGCACGAGCCGCTGCGAGATCAGGGCTCGCAGGTTCAGCGACAGGTCCATCAGCAGCTGCGGCCGGCGCTCTTCGGGGAAGAAGTTGATGATGCGGTCGAGCGCCTGGTTGGCGCTGTTGGCGTGCAGCGTGGCCAGGCAGAGGTGGCCGGTCTCGGAAAACTGGATCGCGTGTTCCATGGCTTCCCGGTCGCGGATTTCGCCCATCAGGATCACGTCCGGCGCCTGTCGCAGGGTGTTCTTCAGGGCCGCTTCCCAGCTCTCCGTGTCCAGGCCGATCTCACGCTGTGTGATGACGCAGTTCTTGTGGGCGTGGACGAATTCGATCGGGTCTTCGACGGTGATGATGTGACCGTAGGTGTTCTCGTTGCGCCAGTCCACCATGGCCGCCAACGAAGTCGATTTGCCCGAGCCGGTGGCACCGACCAGGATGCACAGCCCCCGTTTGGACAGTGCCACGTCCTTGAGCACCTGGGGCAGGCCGAGCGAGTCGATGGTGGGCAGCGTGGCCGGGATGGTGCGCAGCACCATGCCGATCTTGCCCTGCTGGACAAAGGCACTGACCCGGAAGCGCCCGATGCTCGGTGGTGCAATGGCGAAATTGCACTCTTTGGTCCGCTCGAAGTCAGCGGCCTGCTTGTCGTTCATGATCGCGCGCGCCAGCGCCAGGGTGTGCGAGGCGTTCAGTGGCTGCGGCGATACCTTGACGACACGGCCGTCCACCTTGATGGCGGGCGGGAAGTCCGCCGTGATGAACAGGTCGCTGCCGCTGCGGCTGAGCATCAGCTTGAGCAGGTCGTTGATGAATTTTGATGCCTGGTCGCGTTCCATGAGGTCTTCCTTGTCTCTTCAAGCACGCGGTGGAACCGGCTTTGCCGGGCCAATCGGGTGGCCCCCTTGAGGGGGAATGCGGCCACACGAAGTGGGCAAGCGACGGGGGTGGGACATGCTATCCCGGGAAATTCTCGGGGATCTTGGCCTTGCTTCTGGCTTCGGCCGAACTGATGACATTGCGCTTGACCAGCTCAGCCAGGTTCTGGTCCAGGGTCTGCATGCCCACATTGTTGCCGGTCTGGATGGCCGAGTACATCTGGGCCACCTTGGCCTCGCGGATCAGGTTGCGGATGGCGCTGGTGCCCAGCATGATCTCGTGAGCGGCCACTCGGCCGCTGCCATCCTTGAGCTTGCAAAGGGTTTGCGAAATGACCGCCACCAGCGACTCGGACAGCATGGCGCGCACCATGTCCTTTTCCTCGGCGGGGAACACGTCGATGATCCGGTCGATGGTCTTGGCCGCGCTGGAGGTGTGCAGGGTGCCGAACACCAGGTGGCCGGTTTCGGCGGCCGTCATGGCCAGGCGGATGGTTTCCAGGTCGCGCATCTCGCCGACCAGGATGGCATCCGGGTCTTCCCGAAGCGCCGAGCGCAGGGCATTGGCGAAGCTCAGGGTGTGCGGTCCGACTTCGCGCTGGTTGACCAGGCACTTCTTGGACTCGTGCACGAATTCGACCGGGTCTTCGACCGTCAGGATGTGGCCGTATTCGGACTCGTTGAGGTGGTTGACCATGCCGGCCAGGGTGGTCGACTTGCCGGAACCGGTCGGCCCGGTCACCAGCACCAGTCCCCGCGGACGCAAGGCCAGATCGCCAAAAATTTTGGGTGCGTTGAGCTGCTCCAGCGTCAGGATCTTGCTCGGGATGGTCCTGAAGACGGCGCCGGCGCCGCGGTTCTGGTTGAAAGCGTTGACGCGGAACCGCGAAAGCCCTTCGATCTCGAACGAGAAGTCCACTTCCATGAACTCTTCGTAGTGCTTGCGCTGGGCGTCGTTCATGATGTCATACACCATGGCATGGACCGTCTTGTGGTCCAGCGGCTCGACGTTGATGCGGCGCACGTCCCCGTGCACCCGTATCATGGGTGGCAGACCGGCGGAGAGGTGGAGGTCGGATGCCTTGTTCTTGACGCTGAAAGCGAGCAGTTGGGTGATGTCCATCCCGTGGTTCCGTGCGCGGTAGCTGTGACAGACTGATTATGACGACGATTCAAGCCAATCTCCAACTCGTGCGCGACCGCATGGCGCGTGCCTGCGACCGCTCAGGCCGCGGCGTGAACGAGGTCACGCTGCTGGCGGTGTCCAAAACCTTTGGCCCGCAGGCCGTGGCTGAGGCCCTGGCGGCAGGACAACAGGCTTTTGGCGAGAACTACGTACAGGAAGGCGTGGAGAAGATACTGGCTCTGCGCGAGATGTTGCCGGTTGGGTCGGGTTCGCCGGTCTGGCACTGCATCGGACCGGTTCAGACCAACAAGACGCGCCTGGTGGCCGGCCATTTTGACTGGGTGCAATCGGTGGACCGGCTGAAGGTGGCCCAGCGCCTGAGTGAGCAACGGCCCGCCGGCCTGCCGCCGCTGCAGGTCTGCATCCAGGTCAATGTGGACGGCGGCGCCAGCAAGTCCGGCGTGACGCCGGTCGAGCTGCCCGACCTGGCTCAAGCGGTGGCGGCCTTGCCAGGTCTGACATTGCGCGGCCTGATGTGCATTCCCGACCCGGTGACCGGTTTTGATGCCCAGCGCGCGGTGTTCATGAGGGTCCGGGATCTGTACGAGATGCTGCGCGCGCAGGGGTATGCCCTCGATACCCTGTCCATGGGCATGAGCGAAGACCTGGAGCCGGCCATTGCCGCCGGTGCGACCCTGGTGCGGGTCGGCCGGGCCATCTTCGGCAGCCGGGGTTGAGCCGGCTGCGGCCAGTGCTTCAGCGCACAGGCTTGATGTTGCCGCAGTCGGCTGAGAGCCATTTGCCCTGACCGTTCAGGTTCATGGCTTCTGTCTTGCCATTGCGAACCGTCTTCATCGCCATCTGCATGGTGTAGCCGGTGTCACCCTGAAAGGTGTAAGTGCCTTCACCGGAGGACGGCGGATTCTTGCACTCGAAGCGCACCTTCATGCTGTTGGCGCTGCGGGAGGTCACGCTGGTGGTGCAGTCGCCTTCGGTCTGTTGCGGCATTTCCTGGCGGGCGGCCATCTCGGGCGAGATGCAGATGCGCATGCTCATGCCCCCGCCCGCGCCGGCCTTGGGCAGGGACACACCCTGCCGGGCCATCATCTCCTCCATCATCTTGCGCTGCTCGGGCGGCATGGCCGCCATCTGCTGCTGCATCTGGGCCATGGCGGCGTCCATCTCGGCGTTGCCTGAGACGCGGTTGCTGATCTCCCAGAGGCCGGGCTTGGTGGACTGGGCAGAGACCATGCCCGAGGCCAGTGTCATGACGGCCAGAGCCGAGAGGCGCGTGAACGTTCGCATGGAGTTCCTTTCTTTCGTGGAGTCGTTCCAGTTGGCATTGTGCGCCCGCAGCGCACGGCTGACCACCCCCCGGCTGGGGGGTCAGACGGGCAGCCGCTGGCTGTCCTTGACCTCCTCCATGACGGCGTAGGTGCGCGTTTCACGGACACCGGGCAATTGCCAGAGCACGTTGCCGGCAAACTGCCGGAAGGCCGCCATATCGGCCATGCGGGTCTTGATCAGGTAGTCGAAGCCGCCGGCCACCATGTGGCACTCCAGGATCTCGTCCCGGACCTGCACCGCTGCCTTGAACTCGTTGAACACGTTGGGCGTGGTGCGGTCCAGCAGCACCTCGACGAACACCAGCATGCCGCGCCCGAGCATGAGCGGGTTCAGCCGCGCTTCATAGCCCAGGATGTAACCCTCGCGCTGCAGGCGTTGGGTGCGTGCGAGGACGGCGGTGGGTGAGAGCGCGACCGCCTCAGCCAGTTTGAGGTTGGAAATACGGCCATCGGCCTGCAGCACCTTCAGGATACGCAGGTCGATACGGTCAAGCCCATGGGAAGCGTCGGTCATGATTGGATGATTATCTGTAGATTGGATAAATATTAGAGAAAAATTTGGTGATGTCTTGCTGATACTGACGACATTCACTGTCATGTCCTGTTCAGGAGTCCATCCATGCCTCGTCGCATTGACCGTCTGCCCTTTCCCTACCGTCCCGAGGCCGAAACCGTGGCCCAGCGCCTCGCTTTGCTGCAGGGCGCGCTGGACTGGGCGGCCGCCGCCCGGATGGCATCCCCCTGGGTTCGTGCGGTGCGCGAGAACCCGCCGCCGTTCTGGGCCATGGAGAGCCTGCTCAAGGAGTACCCGATTTCCAGCGCCGAGGGCCTGGCCCTGATGCGCCTGGCCGAGGCCCTGTTGCGCGTGCCGGACGCCGAGACCGCCATCGCGCTGACGGCCGACCAGCTGGGCCGCGCCGACTTCGACGGCGACGGCGCCGCCGAGGGACTCGCCGAGCAGCACCGTCGACCCGGCGGGCACGCCGCACTCGACGGTCAGGAAGCGCCATGCCGCCGTCGCGTCCCGTCCGACCCCCTCCCCTGTCGGGCGTCCCCGGCTGCGGCCGTAGCCGCGGTAGTCGACCGCCAGCACCTGCAGCCGGGGGCCGGTCAGCTCGAGCTGCAGCGGCGCCCGATCGGCGATGTTGCCGGCGTTGCCGTGAAACCACAGCACCACCGCGCCGTCTCCGGCAGCCTGCGGCGTCGGCTCTCCCGAGCGTCGGCTCCACAGGCCGTGCAGGCGCAAGCCGTCCTCGGTCTCGAACCAGCAGTCCTCGAGCTCGCGCCCACTGCCGAGAGCGAGCCGGCCGGAGTCCTCGATCCCGGCCGGCCACGGCGAGGGAAAGAAGATCAG
>SBFU01000388.1 GCA_006227785.1 Burkholderiales bacterium | reverse complement strand
GCCACCGGGCAGGTGCAGGTGATGTCGCCCACGGTGCGGAAGCGCACGTCGCGGACCACCACCTCTTCACCATCGCGCGGCGGTGTGAGATCGGTGACCGGGACCAGGAGTCCGCGGCGCTCGACGACCTGACGCTGGTGGCGGTAATAAATGGAAGGCAGGGCCACGTTTTCGCGGGCGATGTACTGCCAGACGTCCAGTTCGGTCCAGTTGCTGATGGGAAAGACGCGGAAGTGCTCACCCGGGTGCAGGCGGGTGTTGAACAGGGTCCACAGTTCGGGGCGCTGGGCCTTGGGTTGCCACTGACCGAAGCTGTCGCGGTGGCTGAAAATGCGCTCCTTGGCACGGGCTTTTTCCTCATCGCGCCGGGCGCCTCCGATCAGGGCGTCGAAGCGGAATTCCTCGATGGCTTCGAGCAGGGTGACCGACTGGTGGGCGTTGCGGCTCTCGCCCGGGTGCGCCAGGCGCACAGTGCCGCGCTTCATGGAGTCCTCGACACTGCGCACGATCAGTTCGGCGCCCAGTTCGCGGGCACGCTGGTCTCGAAAATCCGTCACCTCGGGGAAGTTGTGCCCGGTGTCGATCATCAGCAGCGGATAGGGGATGTGGCCGGCGCCGAAGGCCTTTTCGGCGCACTTGAGCATGACCAGCGAGTCCTTGCCGCCGGAGAACAGCAGGGCAGGGCGCTCAAAGGCGCCGGCCACCTCGCGCAGGATGAAGATGGTCTCTTCTTCGAGCGCGTCCAGGTGTCGGTTGCTCAGGTGGTGGCTGGCGGCCTGGCCAAGGGCGGTCTGGATCACGTCGGGTTCGGTGCGTGCGTTCATGATGTGGTGCTTTCGGCCCTGGCAGAGGGCAGTGAAGAGACGGGCTGCACGTGCAGTCCGCACTCCTTGGCGCTTTCCTGTTCCCACCACCAGCGCCCGGCGCGGAAGTCCTCGCCGACGGCAATGGCCCGCGTGCAGGGTGCGCAGCCGATGCTGGGGAAGAACTGGTCGTGCAGGGCGTTGTAGGGAAGCTGGTGCTCGGCAATGAAGTGCCAGACATCGCCCCAGGTCCATTCGACGATGGGGCTGATCTTGACCCGATTTGGCTCCCTGACGATGGACGCGACGTCCGCGCGAGCCTGTGATTGTTCACGGCGCAACCCGGTGAGCCAGCCGTCCTTGCCGGCCAGTGCGCGTGCCAATGGCTCCATCTTGCGGATGTCGCAGCACTGCTTGCGAAGGTCGATGCTGCGGTACATGGCGTCTTCACCCTGATCGCGCACGAAGCGGACCGCGGCTTCGGTGCGTGGTTTGAACACCTCGACGCTGGTGCCGTAGCGCTGTTCGATCAGGCCGATCAGGGTCAGGGTTTCCGCGTGCAGCTTGCCTGTGTCCAGCACAAACACGCCACAGTCGATGCCGGCGAGGTGGACCAGGTGGGTGACCACCATGTCTTCGGCACCGAGACTGGAGGCCTGGACCAGCTTCGGGTGCAGGGCCGCCTGTTCGCGCAGGAGGTTCACGGCCTGGTAGACCTTCTCTTGGTGGTCGGGCGCGGGCCGGTTGTAGAGATCGATGGCACTCATGGTTCAATGACTCCCGGTCAGGAAGCGGGGCGAAGGGTGCACGGCATCGCCCTGGTAGAAGGCGGGGTAGTGTGCCAGCAGCTCAAGACCGTGTTCGACGGACTGGTCGGCACGCAACACAGCCTGGGTGAACCCGCTGCGCTGCATCTGCAGCAACTGGTCGATCAGTACGTCACCGGTTGCCCGGATCTCGCCAGTGAAACCCAGGCGGCGCCTGAGAATGAAGGCCTGGCTGAATGCCCGCCCATCGGCAAAGCGCGGAAAGTGCAGTTCGACCACGCGGATGCCCTCCAGCTGGATGGCGCGCGGGTCGGTGTCATTGGCCAGTTGAATGCGCTCGTGCTCTGCCTCTGGCGGCGTGAAGCGATCGGCGCGAAGGACTTGCAGTGTGCGTGTCGTGGGGATCATGGTGATTCGGCTGCCATTTCAGGCCGCGGCCACGGACCGGTTGCCCGGCGCGGTGTGGGTGCGGACCGCCTGGGTGGCCGCTTTGAAGGGGTCGAGGCCGATGCGCTGGACGGTGGACACGAAGCGCTCGCCAGGCTCTCGGTGCAGGCGGTAGGTTTCGAGGATGGCCTCCACCACATCGGCCATTTCGGCCGCTGCGAACGATGGGCCGATCACGCGACCGGGAACCGCGGTGCCCGACAGGCGCGACCCGTCCGAGCCACCCAGTGTGACCTGGTACCACTCCTGACCGTCCTTGTCGACGCCCAGAATGCCGATGTGGCCACTGTGGTGGTGCCCGCAAGAGTTGATGCAGCCACTGATGTGCAGATCGATGTCACCCAGGTCGTGCAGCTCGTCCAGGTCGCGGTAGCGCTCCAGCAGGGCCTGTGCAATGGGCAGCGAGCGCGCATTGGCGAGATCGCAGAAATCGCCACCGGGACAGGCAATCATGTCGGTCAGCAATCCGATGTTGGGCCGGGCCAGGCCCAGCCGGCGCGCTTCGCGCCAGAGTTCAGGCAGTTGGTCGCAACGCACCCAGGGCAGCACCAGGTTCTGTTCGTGGGTGACCCGCGCTTCGCCGGCTGAAAATCGGTCTGCGAGTTCGGCGGCCCGATCCAGCTGGTCGGCCGTGGCGTCGCCAGGGGCCTGCCCGACACGCTTGAAGGACAGCGTCACGGCACGCAGGTCGGGGTTGCGATGGGCCCGCACATTGCGCTGCAGCCAGCGGCTGAATTCCAGATCGTCTTCTGCGGCCGCCTTGAGGATGTGTGCGATCTTGTCGTCGGCGCTCTTGCGGTCGCAGGTCAGATCGGGTGGCGCAAAATGCGCGCTCACCCGGTCCAGTTCGGATGGGGTCAGGGTGTGGGGCGCACCGTCCTTGTCGAGGATATCGGTGTATTCGGCCTCCACCTCGTCGATGAAGCGTTGACCTTCTGCCTTCACCAGAATCTTGATGCGGGCTTTGTAGGCATTGTCACGCCGGCCGAAGCGGTTGTAGACGCGGACGATGGCTTCGAGGTAGTTGAGAACCTGAGCCCAGGGAAGGAACTCGCGGATCACCGTGCCGATGATGGGGGTGCGCCCCATGCCTCCGCCCACGCGCACCTGGAAGCCCAGATCGCCGTCAACGTTGCGCACCAGGCGCAGGCCGACGTCGTGCCATGGCGTGGCCGCACGGTCTTCGGTGGCACCGGTGATGGCCACTTTGAACTTGCGCGGCAGGAAGGCGAACTCCGGGTGCAGCGTGCTCCACTGGCGCAGGATCTCGGCAAAGGGTCGCGGGTCGGCCACTTCATCGACCGCAACGCCGGCCAGCGCATCGGTGGTGATGTTGCGGATGCAGTTGCCGCTGGTCTGAATGCCGTGCATGTTCACGCTGGCCAGCAAGTCCATCACGTCGGCTGCGCGCGCCAGGGGAATCCAGTTGAACTGCACGTTCTGGCGCGTGGTGAAGTGGGCGCAACGGTCTGGCAGGCTGGGCACGTCGGCCAGGGCCGCGTTGGCCTTGCTCAGGTCGTGCGCTTCCTTGTGGTCGAACTCGCGCGCTATCCGGGCCAGCACACGCAGCTGCGGCGCCGAGATCTCACCATAGGGAACAGCCACGCGCAGCATGGGGGCAAATCGCTGGACATACCAGCCGTTTTGCAGGCGCAGCGGCTTGAACTCGTCCTCGGCCAGGGCGCCGGCTTGCCAACGGGTCAGCTGGTCGCGAAACTGGCTCGCGCGCAGGTGCACGAACTGTCGGTCGAAATCGGAGTACTGGTACATCGGGGCGAAATCTGTGCTGTCTGAGGGCGGGATGGAGTGCCGAAGCGGCGACGGGAATGACGGTCGTGTCGTCTCGGGTCGTCTGAAGCGCCGCCTTTGACGTGCGCATTCATGGGATTCGCCAGTGACTGTAGTGGTCACTTCATATTCTTCAAACTACAAAATGGTCATTGAATCATTTCCGCCAGTAATAAAACATGGGCCACTTGTGCCCCAAGCGGGCATGTCGACGGTTTGAACCGGCTCAATCCAACTAGGCCCGCGTCGGCGTAACATTCGCACCCATGGACAGCGCACGCATCTTCATCTGTGTGATTGGCTTCACTGATGTGGAGCGCCACGCGCTGAACACGGTTTTTCGCCTCTCCGAAGAGCGCGACCTGTCGTACGCCCTATGGTCTCCGTTGACGGCACCGGGCGTCGCGGCTCCGTTGGCACTGCCACCGGTGGTCCTGGTGGACGGCGCTTGCGCTGAGGCGGTGCTCTACCACGCCAAGCCGCTACCGCCAGGTCAGCGATTGATCTGGGTGGGCAACGACGCGCCAGCGCACGCCTGGCGGGTTTTGACGCGTCCGCTTTCGTGGGGTGAACTGCTGCATGATCTGGATTCGGTCTATGCCGCGGGGCAGGCGGACTCGGGCCTGCTGGATCTGGATGTGACCGCACCTGCCGAGCTGGGGGACGAAGACGCACCACCCGAGACGCCCAGGCGGGCGCTGCTGGCCGGACTCGGTCCTGGAGAGCGAATGCTTGTGATGGCTGAACTGACGCGGGCAGCCATCATCGATTTCGATGAGGTGGCCGACAACGAAACCGCCGTGGACCGGTTGGCACGAGGCGCCTACTGCTGCGGTGTGTTCAATCTGGATGAGCACCAGATCGATGCCTGGAGCCTGCTGCAGCTGTTTGTTCAACGCAATCCACACGGGCTGGCCATGGCCATGAGCGATCAGGCAGGCCCAATGGCTGGGTGGTGGCGCCGCCGCCGGATCCGCGGCCACGCGCGGCGCGCCGGCATCTCTGCACTGGTGAGCCGACCCCCCTCGAACGAGGAGCTCGCGCACTGGTTTGATTTGCTGTGATCCGTTCCGTGATCAGACGCCGGCCGAAGGCCGACGGCGCGCCTGACGCCACATGAACCGCGCCGGATCCAGTGCGTCGACCAGACCGCTGTCCAGATCGTCCGTTTCGCCGTGCAGCTGGCGGGCAAGCGTGCGAGCGCACAAGGTGGACAGGCTCAGGCCTCTGGAGCCCAGCGCCGATACGGTATAGAGCCCGCCGAGGCGGGGAACGTCCCTGATGGGGGGCGGTCTGCGCCTGCCCGGCGTCCAGCACCGGGCCCAGGCCTGCGGGTCAGGCAACGCGCCCACGAGGGGCAGACGGTCCAGTGAGGCGCATCGAACTTCAGACCAGCCCAGAAGCCGGCCGTTGACCCGGTCCGATTCCAGCTGCTGTGCCGCTCTGTGGTTGAGCTGCTCCAGGCTGTGCCGGTTTCGCAGGTGGGCCTCGTCTGTGACGGTGCGGTTGTCCTGGCCACGTTCGTAGGTGGAGCCCATGGCCCAGATGCGCACTGGCCAGCGGGGGGACAGGCCCGCATCTTCATAGCAGGGCACATACACGCCCTGGTTGCGCTGTGGCCTTGCTGCCAGTGGACTGCCGGCGAGCGCAGACAGGCTCATCTGGCCTTTGACGGGTCTCAATGGGAGCACATCGTGGTCCAGCGAGGGGCTGCTGCTGTTGAGCAGCTCCAGACTGCCCAGGGCTGAGGCGATCACAACCACAGGCGATTGCGACACCACGTCGCCGTGCTGGTCCACCGCCTGCCATATCCGCTCTCCTGAGGCGGAGGTGAGCGGATTGAGCTGGCTGATGGATCGGCTCCAGTGACACGTCACCGTCGTTTTTTGTCGGGCTTCGGTCAGCCATGCTGAGACGAGGGCCGCAGGCCTCACCAGGGCAGCCGGCCACCGGCCGGCATCGGCTCCGTGGTTGTCCACCTCGCAGTCCTGCCATCCCATGCCTTGCTGAACCAGTGTCTGCAGCTCACGACGCACCAGCTCGACGCCAAGCACGCTCAATCGCGACAAAGGGGTTGGAGAGCGGGTGACATGGGGGCTCAGCATCCCGACGGGCAAGGCCGATGCGGCCATCGCAGGCCCGGGGTGGGCGTCAATGAGATCGAGCCGCCAGCCGCGACGCGCCAGCTGGGCGATGACCGCAGCCCCGGCCAGGCCAGCGCCGATCACGATCGCGTGGCTTTGCCACCCGGCAGCAGCGACGGATCTGGATGCCGTCACCGCGCAGCACGTGACCGCTGGTCAAGCCGCAGCTTCATGTCTGTTCGCCGTTGGCCGGCGGTACATAGCCTGCGGCCGCGTCGGCGCCTTCGCCAAAGAAGTGTTTCTCCATTTGCCTGGCCAGGTACTGCCGGGCGCGTGCGTCCGCCAGATTGAGGCGGTTCTCATTGAGCAACATGGTCTGGTGCCGCAGCCAGGCCGCCCAGGCCTCTTTGCTCACGCTGTCATAGATGCGCTTGCCGAGCTCGCCGGGGTACGGAGGGAAATCGAGTCCTTCAGCCTCCTTGCCCAGCTTGATGCATTGAACGGTACGCGCCATGGTGTGTCCTTTTTATGTCTGAAAGTTATGTACAGATAAAAACAAATTCGTTTCGGAAACATGCAAGCGATGGCACCATCGCGGGTCTTGAATCGGCACCACAGGCTACTGTAGCAAGCCTCCGACCGTGTCAGCTGGCCCGTCGCATGACATAGCGCAAGGCCCGAGCCCGGAGCGACTCTTAAAATTGCCAATTCTCACAGCGATCGGTGGCCGCCGTTGCACGGCAACCGAAAACCCAGGCCAGCAGCGATGCCGCAGCCTTCTCCACAGGATAGACCATGAGTGCATTTCTGGAAGAGCGTGTGTTGACCGTCCACCACTGGACCGACCGGCTTTTCAGCTTCACCACCACCCGCGACACGGCTTTGCGCTTTTCCAACGGGCATTTCACGATGATCGGGCTGCGGGTGGATGGCAAACCCCTGCTGCGCGCCTACAGCATTGCCAGCCCCAACTATGCCGAGCACCTGGAGTTTCTGAGCATCAAGGTGCAGGATGGTCCGCTGACCTCCAGGTTGCAGCATATCCAGCCCGGAGACACGGTCATCGTCGGCAAGAAGCCCACCGGAACGCTGCTCATCGACTACCTGCTGCCCGCCAAGCGCCTGTACTTGCTGGCCACCGGAACGGGGCTGGCGCCGTTCCTGAGCGTGATCCGCGACCCAGAGACCTACGAAAAATTCGAGCAGGTGGTGCTTGTGCACGGGGTGCGGGAGGTCAAGGAGCTCGCCTACCGGGAGTTGCTGGAGCGCGAACTCAAGCAGGACGAGTTTCTGGGCGAGATGGTCCAGCAACAGTTTCTTTACTACCCCACGGTGACACGTGAGGCGTTTGTGCACCAGGGGCGCATTCCCCACATCATCGACAACGGACAGTTGGGCAAGGACCTGGGCCTGCCGGATCTGAACCCGGCGGAGGACCGGGTCATGATCTGTGGCAGTCCTGAGATGCTGCGCGACCTGAAGGCGCTGTGCGAGAAGCGTGGTTTTGCCGAGGGCAGCACCACAAGGCCGGGTCAATTCGTGATTGAGCGCGCCTTCGCCGACAGCTGATCTTCGCTGCGGAACTTGCGCCGGCCGTGCGGGTCCACCGTGCGCCCCGATTCATTGCCGAGTTATCAATTGACCACTGTCTTTCCCGTTTCCGTCTGGCTGGACCAGCATCCTCGCCGCGTGCTCGGTCTGGTGGCGCTGGCTTGCCTGGCGCTGCTGGCCTTTGGCATGTACCTGCAGCATGCTGAGGGCCTGGAGCCCTGTCCGATGTGCATCGTGCAGCGGTATGCCTTGATTCTGGTGGGCCTGCTGGCGGCATTGGGTGCTTCGCTGCCAGGCGTGTCGGGCCGCAGGGTGTCGGTGGCGGCGGTCGGGGTGGCCGCTGCGTTCGGCGCTTTCGTGGCGGCCCGTCAGAGCTGGCTACAGTGGTATCCGCCCGAGGTGATGTCTTGTGGTCGGGACTTTTTCGGCATGATCGAATCGTTTCCTCTGCGTCGGGCGATTCCCATGATCTTCAGGGGAACGGGTGACTGCTCGGCGGTCGACTGGACGTTTCTCAGCCTGACCATCGCCAACTGGTCCTTCCTCTGGTTTCTAGGGTTTGCAGCGCTGGCGGTGATGCTGCTGTTTCGCCGCAAGAGCAGCTGATACCCCGGCCGGCGGTCGCGTGGCCGGGGACCCACGTCACAGAATCGCGCTGCCTGGTTGTTCGCCGCGCTCATAGACCACATGGGCTCGCCCCACGATCAGTGAGTCGAGGGTGCCGATGTTGGCGGCATCTTTCTTGGTGTACGGCAGTTTCTGCAGCACGTAACGCATCGCATTGAGGCGAGCCCGTTTCTTGCAGTCGCTCTTGATCACCGTCCAAGGGGCATCAGCGGTGTCGGTTTCGAAGAACATGGACTCCTTGGCCTTGGTGTAGTCGTCCCACTTGTCGAGGCTGGCCATGTCGATGGGGCTGAGTTTCCACTGCTTCAGCGGGTGCGCCTTGCGCTCCTTGAATCGTCGGCGCTGCTCTTCCCGGCTTACCGAGAACCAGAACTTGATCAGGTGCACGCCACTGCGCACCAACTGGCGTTCGAATTGCGGCGCCTGGCGCATGAACTCCTGGTATTCGTCGTCGGTGCAGAAGCCCATGACGCGTTCGACGCCGGCACGGTTGTACCAGCTGCGATCGAACAGGACGATTTCACCGGCCGTTGGCAGATGTTGCACGTAGCGCTGGAAATACCACTGCCCGCGCTCGACTTCGGTGGGTTTTTCCAGGGCCACCACCCGAGCACCCCGAGGGTTGAGGTGTTCCATGAAGCGCTTGATGGTGCCGCCCTTGCCGGCTGCATCCCGGCCTTCAAAGAGGATGACCACCCGTTGGCCGGTTTCCTTGGCCCAAGCCTGAAGCTTCAGCAGCTCGACCTGCAACAGGTATTTCTGCGCCTCGTAGACCCGGCGAGACAGAAGGTTCTTGTATGGATAGGCGCCGCTTCGCCAGTCTTTGGCCAGCTGCTCGTCCGGGTTCACTTCCTTTCTGCTGCTGCGCTGTCGCGCCTTGGTTTCACCCTTGATGAACTCGCGGATCGCCTTGGCGTCATCGGGTGCGGCGCCTTCCAGGATCGCGCGCAGAGAGTCAGCTTTTTCGGGCATGTCCGAATCCGGCTGGGACAGGATGTCGCGGACCGCCGCCATTTGCCCGGCCTGACGGGCTGCTACGCTGCGCTTGACCGATTTTCTGCGGATCTGTTCTGGGCGCTGGCTGCCGGTGACATCCCCCAGTGACACGCGCCGTGGCGGCTCGTCAACCACGTCGGCTCCCACTCTGGGGCTCCGGCGGCTGTTTCGGGAGGTTGTCCTGGTGGTCATCGCCGGCGCCTCGGCCTTCTTGGTCCGGCTACCGCGATTCGGGGTGGAAGGGCCCGCTGCTGCAACCGTACTGGAATGGCGTGGCGTGCGCTCGGTCATGTGGATGGTCCTTCTCTGCTGAAAATTTCCATTCTCCGCCTGTGACGGTTGTGTGACTTGACAAATATCAAGCCATCAAGCCGGCTCACCACAGGCTGGATAACCGGGTGTGCGATACCTGCCGCGCGTCAGGGCGTCCAGCCGTTCAGAGTTTCTTGACCAGCACGAGGCTGCGCCTGTCCCAGTTGTACTTGCGCTTGCGCGCCTCGGGGAGCCAGTCGGGGTTGACCTGGGCAAAGCCGCGCTTGAGAAACCAGTGCAGCGTCCGGGTGGTGAGCACGAAGATGCTCTGGAGCCCCTGGGCTCGGGCACGGGCCTCGATGCGCTTGAGCAGCCTCTCGCCATCACCCTGACTCTGGGACAGTGGCGATACCGTGAGGGCGGCCATTTCACCGGTGCGCTCTTCGGGGTAGGGGTAGAGCGCCGCGCAGCCGAAGATGACGCCATCGTGCTCGATGATGGTGTAGTTGCCCGCGTCCCTTTCGATTTCGGTGCGGTCCCGCTTGACCAGGGTGCCGTCTTTTTCGAAGGGTTCGATGAGGGCCACGATGCCACCGACGTCATCGATGGTCGCCTCGCGCACGCTCTCGAGCTTCTCGTCCACCACCATGGTACCGATCCCGTCGTGCACATAGATCTCAAGCAGCAGGGAGCCATCCATGGCAAACGGGATGATGTGGCTGCGTTCGACACCGCCCTCGCAGGCCCGAATGCAGTGCTGCAGGTAGAAGCCGGTGTCGGTCGGCACGGTGGGCGCGGACAGACTCTGCAGCAGCCGCTTGGCGTCGGCCAGCGGCAATTCGGTGTCGATCTCGCTGTCAGGTTGGCCTTCGTCAACACGGATGCCGGGCACCTCGGTCATGAAGATCAGTTTGTCGGTTTGCAGCGCCACGGCGACCGAGGTCGCCACATCTTCCATGCTCAGGTTGAATGCCTCACCCGTGGGCGAGAAGCCGAACGGCGAAATCAGCACCAGGGCACCCAGGTCCAGTGAGCGTTGTATGCCTTCGGTGTCGACCTTGCGAACCAGCCCGGAATGCAGGAAATCCACGCCATCGATCAGACCGACAGGCCTGGCGGTGATGAAGTTGCCCGAGATGACGCGCACGCGGGCACCGGCCATGGGCGTGTTGGGCAGCCCTTGGCTGAAAGCGGCCTCGATTTCGTAGCGCAGCTGGCCGGCGGCTTCCTGTGCGCAATCCAGCGCTACCGAATCGGTGATGCGCATGCCATGCGAATAGCGGGCCTCCTGACCTTTGAGCCTCAGCTGCTCGTTCACCTGGGGGCGGAAGCCATGCACCAGAACGATCTTCACACCCATGGCCTGGATCATGGCGATGTCCTGCGCGATGGACGCCAGCTTGCCAGCCGCAATGGCTTCACCCGTCAGGCCGATCACGAAGGTCTGATGCCTGAACTTGTGGATGTAGGGTGCCACCGAGCGGAACCAGGGCACGAAGGTGAAGTTGAAGACAGTGGACATGAAGGCGGTGCAGCAGGCAGGGGACGGTGCGGGGATAATCGCCGGTTGCCCGATTTTGACCGAAGTTCCGCCTTGACTGCTGCGCACTTGCACCTGGAGTTCCCTGAAGCCCTGCCTGTTTCGGCCCGCCGGCACGAAATCGAGGCGGCTTTGCGGGCGCACCAGGTGGTCATCGTGTGCGGGGAGACGGGATCCGGCAAGACCACGCAACTGCCCAAGATTGCCCTGGCCATGGGGCGAGGCCGTCTCAATGCGAAGGCAGGTCAGCGCGGTCAGCTGATCGGCCACACCCAACCAAGGCGGATCGCCGCATCCAGCGTCGCCAAACGCATTGCCGAGGAACTGAAGACACCGCTGGGCGAGGTGGTGGGTTTCAAGGTCCGCTTTCAGGACCGCCTGAGCAAGGACGCGTCGGTCAAACTGATGACGGACGGCATCCTGCTGGCCGAAACACAGACCGACCCGGACCTCAAGGCCTATGACACCCTGATCATTGACGAGGCGCACGAGCGTTCGCTGAACATCGATTTCCTGCTGGGCTACCTGCGCCAGCTGCTACCGCGCCGCCCCGATCTGAAGCTCATCGTCACCTCGGCCACCATCGACGCTGAGCGCTTCGCCCGCTACTTTGAATCGACGAAGGGCCCGGCGCCGGTGCTCATGGTCTCGGGCCGCACCTACCCGGTGGAGGTGCGCTATCGGCCGTTCGAGGACAGCCGCGAGTACGGCTTGAACGACGCCATCGCCGACGGTGTGGACGAGCTGTGGCGGGGCGGCCCCGCCCAGAGCGGCGACATCCTGATTTTTCTGCCTGGCGAACGGGAGATCCGCGAAGCGGCAGACCACCTGCGCAAGCACCTGTCACACCAGCCCGCGTTGCGCAATGCCGAGGTGCTGCCGCTGTTCGCACGCCTGTCGCAGGCCGAGCAGGAACGCATTTTCCAGCCGCACGGACAGCGTCGCATTGTGCTGGCGACCAACGTGGCCGAGACCTCGCTGACGGTGCCGGGCATCCGTTTTGTCATCGATGCCGGAACGGCGCGGGTCAAGCGTTACAGCTTCCGCCAGAAAGTGGAGCAGCTGCTGATCGAGCCCATCAGCCAGGCCGCGGCCAACCAGCGTGCTGGTCGCTGCGGCCGTGTGGCCGACGGCATTTGCATCCGCCTGTACGACGAGGCCGATTTCAACGGCCGCCCGCGCTTCACCGACCCCGAGATCCTGCGCAGCTCGCTGGCGGGGGTGATCCTGCGCATGAAGGCGCTGCACCTGGGTGCCGTCGAGGACTTTGCGTTTCTGGAGCCGCCGCAGCGCCGAGCCATCACCGACGGTTACCAGCTGTTGGCCGAACTGGGCGCGGTGGACGAGAACAACGAACTCACCGCGGTGGGCAGGACCCTGTCCAGGTTGCCACTGGATCCCCGGGTGGGTCGTATCCTGCTGGAAGCGCGCCAGCGCGATGCGCTCGACGAGGTGCTGGTGATTGCCGCGGCGCTGAGTTTGCAGGATGTGCGAGACCGACCGCTGGACAAACAGGCCCAGGCCGACCAGGCGCACAAGAAGTTTGACGACGAAAAAAGTGAGTTCAGCGGCACACTCAAGCTCTGGAAATGGCTGGAGGACAGCAGAGGTGGTCATGGCAAAGACCACAAGCTGAGCCACCGGCAGTACGAAAACCTGCTGCGTGAGAACTACCTCAACGTGCGGCGGGTGCGCGAATGGCGCGACATCCATTCGCAGTTGCACACCGTGGTGGCCGAGCACCAGTGGAAGCCCAACATCCAGCCTGCGAGCTACGAGCAGCTGCACCTGTCCATGCTGGCCGGTCTGCTGGGTAACGTTGGTTGCAAGAATGACGCCGAGGACTGGTACCTGGGCGCGCGCGGCATCAAGTTTCATCGTCACCCGGGCGCCAACCTGAGCAAGAAACCCGGTCGTTGGGTCGTTTGCGCCGAACTGGTCGAGACTGCTCGCCTGTTCGGCCGCGGCATCGCCAACATTGAGCCGCAGTGGCTGGAGCAGGTTGGGGGTCATTTGCTCAAGAAGCAGGTGCTGGATCCGCACTGGGAGAAGAGGGCGGGGCGCGTCAGCGCTTATGAGCGTGCCACGCTCTATGGCCTGGTGGTCTACCAGCAGCGGCGGGTGGACTACAGCAAGGTGGACCCGGCGGGTGCGCGCGAACTCTTCATCCGGGAAGCCCTGGTGGGTCACCTGCATGAGGATACCTGGGACTGCAAGCTGCCCTTTCTGGCGGCCAACCGGCGCACGGTGCGAGAGGTGCAGGATCTTGAGCACAAAGCGCGCCGGCAGGACGTGCTGGTCGATGACGAGCTGATCTACGCCTTCTACGAGCAGCAGATCCCCGCGGATGTGTGCAGTGGTGCGACTTTCGAGCACTGGTACCGTGGGGCTTTGCGCGAGAACCCGAAGCTGCTTTTTCTCACCCGCGAAGAGCTGATGCGCCACGAGGCTGCGGGCATCACCACCCAGGCCTACCCGAAGACCATCCGTCTGGGCGGTGTGGACTGCGCCGCCGCCTATCTGCACGAGCCGGGCGACCCGCGCGACGGCGTGAGCGTGACCGTGCCCATCTTCGCGCTCAACCAGGTCAGCGAAGACCGCTGCGACTGGTTGGTGCCTGGCATGCTCAAGGACAAGGTACAGGCTCTGCTCAAGACCCTGCACCAGCGGCCGCGATCACGGCTGGTGCCGCTGCCCGCCACGGCCGAGAAGATGGCCATGATCCTGTCCCAGCCGGAGGTTTTCGCCAGCGGCAACCTGATGGATGCGTTGCTCAAGCTGGTGCGCGAGGCCACACAGCTGCCGGTTCAACGCAATGACATCAAGGTCGACATGCTGCCGGCGCACCACTTCATGCACGTGCGCGTGGTCGATGAACACGGCCGCCAGTTGGGGCAGGGACGCAATCTGGGGGCGCTCAAGGCCGAGTTGGGATCCAAGGCGCGCGGTGCCTTTCAAGCGCTGGCCTCCCTCAAGCTCAATGACATGTCAGCACCAGCCCGTGTGCCGGTGGCAACGGCCCAGGCGCTCGACGCGGACCGTGCACGACATGTGATCGCCACCGACAAGGCCAAGATTCCCGCGACGTCCGCCTCGAACTCGTCCCGCGCCGAACAGCGGTACACCGCCTGGGACTTTGGCGAACTGCCCGAGCTGATGGAAATCCGCAAGGGCGGCCAGACCCTGATCGGCTTCCCGGCGCTGTTCGATGACGGCGACGCCGTGCGCATCGAAGTCTTTGACGAACCTGAGGTCGCGCAAGCCCGCCACCGCGCCGGCCTGCGGCGCCTGTTTGCGCTCCAGATCCGAGACGCGATCAAGTACCTGGAAAAAAACCTGCCGGGGCTGCAGGCCATGGGTGTAGCCTACATGAACGTGGGAAAAGCCGACAGCGGCAGCGGTGGCGGCACGCTGGACGAGCTGAAGAACCAGATCCTTGATCTCGCGCTTGACCGTGCCTTCCTCACCGACCCACTTCCGGCCGATGCCGCTGCATTCAAAACGCGCGTAGACGAGGGGCGCGGTCGCCTGACCTTGATAGCCAATGAAATTGCACGGCAGGCGGGCGTCATCCTGACCGAGTTTGCCGCTGCGCAGCGCAAACTCAAGGAAAGCAAGCCCCCCGCCGAAGTGGCCATCGATGTTCAGCAACAGCTGCAGCGGCTGGTGCCCAGGAACTTCCTGGGTTCAACGCCTTACACACAACTGCAGCACTTCCCGCGCTACCTCAAGGCGGTGCAGTTGCGACTGGACAAGCTGCGCGCCGACCCGGCGCGCGACGCCGCCCGGCTGGCCGAGCTCCGTCCGCAGGATCAGCGCTTCTGGCGGCTGGTGTCAGAGCGCAAAGGCGTGCAGGATGCCCGCTTGCAGGAGTTGCGCTGGCTGCTGGAGGAACTGCGCGTGAGTTTCTTCGCGCAGGAACTGCGCACGCCCCAACCGGTGAGCCTGAAGCGCCTGGACAAGGCCTGGGCGCAATTGAACCAATGAGTGCTTCAGTCGGCCGACAGTGCCACCCTTGATGCCTGCAACAGCAGACGGTCGCCCGTCGACAGCTGAGCCAGCACGTGCTCGGCATCTTCCTTGGTGGCCAATTCGTTGATGCGCACCTCGTGGCGCCCCTGGCGGATCACGGCGACCGCCGGATAGCCCGCCTGCCTGAGGCGGTCGCGCAGTTCCGAGGCTTGCGTTGCGCTGGACACGACGCCAGCCACCACACGCCAGCGACCGCCAGCAACAAGCACGCCCTGGCCTGGTTGCATGTCGGCCTGACCGATGAACTTGGCCAGCTGGTCGGGGCTGGCTTGCCCTGCAGGCTGTTCGGGCTGGCCGGTGAACACCACCCAGAAGGCGCCCGGCTTGGTCAGTGGGATGGTGTCTTTGCCCTCTCGCAGCACATCCACCTTGCCTTCGAACACGCACACAGCATCATGGTCGGCATCGGTCATGCTCCAGAAATCGGTGCCCCGTATGCCGACAGTCGCGGTGGCCATGCGCAGGTTCACCTCCCGGCTGTGTCCGAGCGCCTTGCTGGTGTAGTCGGTGGCATATCGGAACACACCCGTGATCAGGTTCAGCCCCGCCCTGAGCTCGGACCGGCCGGCCGCGTCGCGCGGGCTCATCTTCATCTGCTCAATGACGAAACGCGTGTCTTCGCCGAGTTTGATGACGCTTCGGTCCGGCATGCGGATCAGCATGCGGGCACCTGAGGATGTGATCGCAAGGTCGCCAGCACGCAACATCTGTCCAGGCTGGGCAGGCCGCTGCTCGCCATGCCGCTCGACCCAGGCGGGCAGCTGGACCGCTTCCAGCACGCTGGAGCGGTCGGACGCCATGGCCGCGGAGCCCATCAGGCACAGCAGCGTCGCCAGCGCCCATGTGATGTGGCGACCGATTCTGGCGGTGGATCGGTCTGCGTTCGGCTGGTAAAAAATCGGGGGTTTCATGCGTTTTCTCGGGGGGCG
>SBFU01000058.1 GCA_006227785.1 Burkholderiales bacterium | reverse complement strand
GCCTCTTCCCAGCCCTGGCGCTGCAGTGTCCAGTTGTCGCGAAACTCATCGGTCATTCGCTCGATGGCCTGTGAACGTGTTTCCGTGGCCGGACGGTCGATCAGGCTGTCGAGGTGCCAGAGCAGACTTTGCATCAGCTGTCCGGTCAGCTGTGCCTGGCCCCGGGTGAGACTGAGCAGCTCCAGCTCGCCGATCAGCCGGTGCAGGGGGGCCGTGGCGTCCGGGTCGCCCAGATCGTGCTCGGCGGACGGCAAACGGCCGTCCATCAATTCATGGTGCCAGAAGGGAAGCTGTTGCAGGCGATGCTCGGCCGTGCCGGCACTGCACACCACCGACCACCGCCAAAGCTCACGGGCGAGCTCGGCAAGGTGGTGGTAGGGGCGGTCGGTCGGGGCGTTCCCGCCACCATGGGCCTGGGCCGTCATGGCCAGGTGCCTTTCATGCCTGCCAGGTCACCGGCGGGGGAACGGCCTCGGACCGGTCCTCGGCCAGGCGCGGCAGAGAAGCAAAACCCCGCTGCAACTCATCAAACCGTGCGGCCAGCCGGTCCACCTGGTCGCAGCGCCGATGGTGGATGGCCTCGATGCGTGCGCGCCAAGATGGCGGCAGCCAGACATGCCCGTCCGCCTGGGCCATCACCGCGCGGGCGGTGGCGTGCACGGAGGCCTGCAGCGTGTCGACACGCTGCCGCACCTCAGCCACCTGGGCCACCCGGGCGCGCACGTGCAACTCGCCGTAGCGTCGATGGGCCCGCTCGCTTGCGATTCGCACCAGCTCGCTCTCGCTGCTCGGGCCGGCGATGGCACGCGCCAGGGCCAGCTTGCCTGCACTGTCGTCCTGCACGTCGGCGGGCGCCCGCTGTTCGATGTCCAGTTGCTGCTCGAAGGCCTGTGCGGCCCGCTCCAGTCCCTCGATTGCCAGGTCGGAAGCCTGGGCGACAGCCTGCAGGAACCAGTCGGTCCAGCCCGGCGCCTGCGCCGGGTCGCTTGCCAGGGTCAGGGGCAGCACCCAGGCATCCCAGGTCGACACCTCGGTCGCCCCCCGGCTGGCCGCCTGCACCTGCAGCAGGGCCGCGGTCTGGCGCCAGCGGCGGTCGGACACGGTCTGCTGCGTTTCGTTCGCCCGCTGCCGCGCCGCAGTCAGCAGGGCCATGACCTCTTCACCCAGGGTCACCTTGCAGGCCTGGCCACGCAGCGCCTGCAGAGACGCAGGGGACAGCTGCGCATCGGGGTGCGCCTCGCCATCGGGCAGATGGGTCTGCAGCAGGGCGGCAAAGTGGGCATCGTCCACAGGCTGCACCGGCACCCGCAGAAGGAACCGGTCGTAGAAGGCCTGCAGGCCGTCGTCCTGGGGAACTTCATTGCTGGCGCCCACCAGACAGACCAGTGGTACCGGCACGCGCTGATGGCCGTTGTCGAAGCTGCGTTCGTGCAGCAGGCCGAGCAGGGTGTTCAGGATGGCCGAGTTGGCCTTGAAGACCTCGTCCAGAAACGCCACCTCGGCCGATGGCAGATAGCCCTCGGTCAGGCGTTCGTAGCGGTCGATTTCCAGGGCCTTGAGTGAGAGCGGACCAAACAGCTCCTCGGGCACCGAAAAGCGGGTCAGGAGGCGCTCAAAATAATGTGCGCCGGGCAGCAGCCGCTGCAGCCGGCGCGCAAGTTCACTCTTGGCTGTGCCCGGCGGGCCGAGCAGCAGCACGTGTTCGCCCGCCAGTGCCGCCAGCAGCAGCGCGCGGGTGGCCACGTCGCGCTGGAGCAGGCCGCGCTCCAGCTCCTCAATCGCGGCCGTCCAGCGCATGGCCTTACAGGCGCTCAAAGATCGCCGCAATGCCCTGGCCGCCGCCGATGCACATCGTCACCAGCGCGTACCGACCCTGCACACGCTGCAGTTCGTACAGCGCTTTCACCGTGATCAGCGCGCCGGTGGCGCCGATGGGGTGGCCGAGCGAAATGCCCGAGCCGTTGGGGTTGACCTTGGCCGGGTCCAGGCCCAGTTCGCGGGTCACGGCGCAGGCCTGGGCCGCGAAGGCTTCGTTGGCCTCGATCACATCCAGGTCGTTGACCGACAGGCCTGTCTTCTTGAGCACGGCCTGGGTGGCGGAGATCGGGCCCACCCCCATGATCTTGGGGTCCAGTCCGGTGTGGGCATAGCCCACCAGGCGGGCCAGCGGCTTGGCGCCGCGGGCCTGGGCGGCCTTCGCGTCCATCAGCACCACGGCGGCGGCCGCATCGTTGATGCCCGAGGCATTGCCAGCGGTGACCGTGCCGTTTTCCTTCAGGAACACCGGCTTCAGCTTGGCCATGTCCTCCAGCTTGCAGCCGGGGCGGAAGTGTTCGTCGGTGGCATAGGCCACCTCGCCCTTCTTGCTCTTGAGCATGACGGGCACGATCTGGTCCTTGAAGCGCCCCTCGGCTGTGGCGCGTTCGGCTCGGTTGTGGCTCTCCAGTGCCAGCGCATCCTGCATCTCCCGTGTGATGCCGTACTTGGCGGCCACGTTTTCGGCCGTCACGCCCATGTGGATGTTGTGGAAGGGGTCGTGCAGCGCGCCCACCATCATGTCGACCATCTTGGTGTCGCCCATGCGGGCGCCCCAGCGGCCGCTCAGGCTGGCATAGGGGGCGCGGCTCATGTTCTCGGCACCGCCGCCGATGGCGACATCGCAGTCGCCCAGCAGAATGGACTGGCTGGCCGAGACGATGGCCTGCAACCCGGAGCCGCACAGGCGGTTGACGTTGAAGGCGGGGGTGGCCTCGGCGCAGCCGCCGCCAATGGCCGCCACGCGCGAGAGGTACATGTCCTTGGGTTCGGTGTTCACCACATGGCCGAACACCACGTGTCCGACGTCCTTGCCTTCGGTCTGGGCGCGGGCCAGCGCTTCGCGCACGACCAGGGCGCCGAGTTCGGTGGGTGGCACATCCTTGAGGCTTCCGCCGAAGGTTCCGATGGCGGTACGGGTGGCACTGACGACAACGACTTCACGGCTCATGGATGTCTCCTGGGTTGGGTTTTGGACGATACCTGCATCGTACCGATATTGCTGACACGAACCTTGACCCCGGTCAAGGTGGCCCGGTGCCCGCGGTTCAGACCGACAGGCGCGCCAGAACCGGCAGGCGCTCCAACCCGTCCGGCCGGGTCAGGAACAGCTCACCCATGGCGGGCGACTGGCCGGTCAGGGCCGAAATGTTGACCTGGTGGGTCACCAGCACCAGGTTGGCTGGTGCCCGGTGGTCGCGCAGGGCCAGCAGAACCTCGCGCGTCTGCTGTTCGCGGCCGTCACGTCCAAAGAAGGAGTTCAGTGGCGCCCAGACCCGGTGCCGTCCGAAGGCCAGGTCTGCCGTTTCGGTGCAGCGGCACCAGGCGCTGGAGCGCACCTCGGCGATGGTGACGCCCGCCTGGCCGAACGCCTGTGCCACGCGACGCGACTGCTCGCGCCCGGCCTCGCTCAGGTTGCGCTGTGTGCTGCAGTCACCCAGCCTGAATTGGGGAGGGTCGCCGACGCCGGGGACCGTCAGGGCGTGCCGCATGAGGAGAACACAGCCGCCTTCGCGCAGCAGGTCCCAGAAACGCTCAGCCCCGGCGTTGGCACGCAACAGACCGGGGATCGCCAAGGTGGTCGCACCCAGCATGGCGCCCCGCAGCCAGGTGCGACGGGTGGGCCCGAAGGTGGTGGTGCGCCGGCCCATCAGTTGTCCCGCACATCGGCGATCGGGTTGTTGCCGAAGTCGCTCCGGTTCAGCCAAGCCAGCACCCGCGCTGCTGCCGCGTCAGGTGAGGTCAGCGCACCTTGCGACTGCAGGTCGAGGAAACGCTGCCGGTCCGGGAACAGCGCCGGGTCACCGGCCCGCAGCTGCACCTGCATGTCGGTGTCGATCACCCCGGGTGCCAGCGAGACCAGCCGGGCCCCGTGCGGCCGTTGGGCCTCGTCCAGCGCACTGCACCGCGTGAAATGGTCCAGCCCGGCCTTGGCTGCGCAGTAGGGCGCCTGTGCCGCCATGGCATGGCGACCCAGGCCCGACGAGATGTTCAGTACCTTGCGCGGTCCATGCCACCCCGCGTCGACCCAGTGTCCCGTGACCCGCAAAAAGGCGGCGGTCAGCTGCATGGGGGCTTCAAGCCCCACTCGCAAAGCCAGCGACAGCTGCTCGGGAGGACACCGGTCCAGAGGGCCAATGGCCGGAATGACGCCGGCGTTGTTGATCAGCGTGGCGCTGGACAGGGTCGAGGGTGGCAACTGGTCCAGCCATTGACCTAAACGGTCTGCCGCCGCGACGCTGTCGGCCAGGTCCTGGGTCCATTGCACCAGTTCGCATGACTGCGTGTCGGCCTCGGTTTGCAGGGCCTCGTTGCGCTGTCGCGAAAGACACAGCAGGCGGTGTTGCGGAGAGAGCAACTGGCGCGCCATGGCCAGACCCATGCCGCGGGAGGCGCCGGTGAGGATGAACAGGTGTTGCATTGGGGCGATCTCCATCGGTCAGAACGGACAGGGGCTCGAAAACGACACCCGCTTTCCGCTTTGCGGGTGCGGCAGACTCAGCTCGGTCGCATGCAGGCACAGGCGGTCGCTGAGGCCTTGCTGCTGTGGCGAGGCGTACAGCGGGTCACCGACGATCGGGTGCCCGATGGCCATCATGTGCACGCGCAACTGGTGGGTCCGTCCTGTCATGGGCTCCATTTCAACCCGGGTCGTGATGTCCGGTGAGGCACTCGGGTTTTGCGGGGGCGAGGTGTCTTCGAGACATCGCCAGCGCGTCAGGCTGGGCTTACCGGTCTGCCAGCACACGACGCTGTACGGCCGGTTCAGCCAGTCCACCGCCAGCGGCAAGTTGATGCTGGACCAGCCGTCGGCGCTTGCCGGCGCGGGCAGATGACCGCAGACCAGTGCCTGGTAGCGTTTGTGCACCTGCCTTTGCTCAAAGGCACGGCTGAGCGCCCGCTGGGCCTCGATGCCACGTGCCATCACCATCAGTCCCGAGGTGGCCATGTCGAGCCGGTGGACGATGAGGGCATCGGGCCAGCGCGCCTGCACCCGGGCGCTCAGGCAATCCTGCTTGTCCTCGCCCCGGCCAGGCACCGCCAGCAGGCCCGACGGCTTGTCCAGCACCAGCATCAGCTCGTCGGCATGCAGCAGCGTCAGCTCAGGGGGCATCGTGTCCATCGGGTCGCTGGGCCAGTTCCAGGGCCAGGGCCAGTTCATCGGCGTGCAGGGACCGCGCAGCGCCAAAACCGGCCACCTGCCGGGCCTCGATCAGCGTGAGCCGGACAAACCGGAAGTCGCCCAGCTCGGTCATCTGAAGGGCGTCCGGAAAACGTGCCAGGTAGACACTTTTCAGGTGGTCGCGGTCGGGGTCATGGGGCGGCAGCAACCGGGCCTGTACCTGCAGGGCAACCCGGTGCAGTGCGTGCACGGACCCCTGGTCTGGCGCCCCCTCATGAACCATCAGGGCCGCCCTGGGCTGCCGCTCCAGGGCCGCGGTGTGGGCCGCCAGGGCACTGACGTGGATCACCAGTGCGTCGGCATCGATGGCGAAGGGCACCAGCGACAGCTGAGGCAGGCCTTGCGCATCCAGCGTGGCCAGTGATGCCACGCGCTGCTCGCGCAGCAGCCGGGCAAGGGCTCGGGTCAGGCTGTGCACGCAGACGGGGCTCAGCGCACCAGGATCTCGGCGCGGCGGTTTCGTGGCTCGACCACATCGTCCTCTGTGGGCACCAGGGGTTCGCGTTCACCACGACCCACGGCCTCGATGAGCTCGGCATCAAAACCCTGCTGCACCAGCAGATCTCTGACAGCCTGCGCGCGGACCAGCGACAGCCGGTCGTTGGCATCTGAGGCACCCTGACGATCGGTGTGGCCCACGACGATGATCTCGCCGCCGCTGATCCGGCGTGCCTGGGCCACCACATCGGGCAACTGGGCCCGTGACGCCGGGGTCAGCTGCGAGCTGCCCGGTTCGAAGTTCAGGACGAAACGCACCGGATCCGGCGACGACTGCGCCACCAGCCTGGGGTAGGTCCTGGCCACGGCTTCGGCAGTGGTGGTCTCGGCCACCAGTGGCTGGTCGGCCCGCAGCACGGCCACTTCGTAGGGGCGG
>SBFU01000134.1 GCA_006227785.1 Burkholderiales bacterium | reverse complement strand
CCCAATTTTCTCATGAACCGCCAGCGGAGCCGGCGGATTCAATCCAGAAAGCGATCCAGCAGTCGCGCCAGCGCTTCAGGCTGGTCGTGGTGCAGCATGTGACCGGCGTCTTCGACCCGGGCCTCGGTCAGCTGCGGTACCGCCTGGATCCGTTCGCGGTAGTCCGCCAGCGTGTACTTGCCGCGCCACCACAGGCCGAGGCTGTCGTCGCTGGCGGTCACGCTCAGGGTGGGGGCCTCGATGCGCCTGAACACCTCCTGCGCCTCGTCGGCCCGGTAGAGGTGGGCGCTGATCACCTTGTGGGCCGGGTCACCCAGGATGTGCCAGCGACCCTGTTCATCGGGTTTCGCCCACTGGCGGGCCAGCCAGTCCGCCTTGTCTTGCGGCAGGCGCGGGTTGGTTTTCATCAGGCGACGGGCCACCTGGTCTGCGCTGTCGTAGTGTTTGAGGGTGGTCTGGCCCTGGCGAAGCGCACGCAGCTCGTCCAGCCACTGACCGTAGCGACCGGGCGCCTGGGCGGCCTTCGTGGCCGGCATGCCAAAACCTTCGAGATTGACCAGGCGCCGGATCCGCGCGGGCCGTACGCCGGCGTAGATCATGGCGACATTGCCGCCCATGCTGTGGCCTACCAGATCGACCGCTCGCCCCCCGGCGTAGTGGTCGAGCAGGGCATCCAGATCGGCCAGGTAGTCGGCAAACCAGTAGCCATCCACCGCTGCCCCTTCCCGGCGGGTGAGGCCAAAGCCGCGCCAGTCGGGCGCCACAATCCAGCGCCCACTCTGCAGGGCGTCCACCATGAACTGCCAGGAGGCCGCGACGTCCATCCAGCCGTGCACCAGCACCAGTGGCGGGGCATCTTCCTGGGGTTCGCCCCAGATGCGCACGTGGTAGAGGTGGTCGCGAATCGGGACAAACTCGCTGCGGGAAGCATGGATGACTTGGTACATTCCATGGATCATAAAAAACACCCAGGAGACAGTGCATGCGCACGAGTCGTCGCAGCGACAGCAGGCCCGCGATCCCTGATGCCCACCAGGCCCTTCACCAGGCCTTCGGCTGGGAGGTACCCGAGTGGTTCAACATGGCCCAGGTCTGTTCGCGCCGCTGGGCCGACGATCACCGGCATGCCGACCAGACGGCCGTGGTCGCCTGCGGTGCCCAGCAGCCGGACCGGGCACACAGTTACGCCGAACTCCAGCAACAGGCCAATCGCCTTTCCCATGCCCTGGTGGCCTTGGGGGTGGGCCGGGGCGACCGGGTGGCCATCGTGCTGCCACAGCGCTTCGAGACGGCCGTGGCCTACATGGCTGTCTTGCAGATGGGGGCCGTGGGCATGCCCTTGTCGCAGCTTTTTGGCCCCGAGGCACTGGCCTACCGCCTGCACGACAGTGAGGCCGTGGTGGCCATCTGCGATGCCAGCACCCGGTCGGCGGTACAGGCGGTCGCCGCCGAATGCCCGGCGCTGCATACCGTCATCGCCGTCGATGGCCTGGCCAGCGGCAGTGGTGTACTGGATTGGGCCTCGGTGCTGGCGCAAGAGCCCGACCGCTTCGATCTGGTGCCCACGCGGGCCGAAGAGGCCGCGGTGCTGATCTACACCAGCGGCACCACAGGCAATCCCAAAGGTGCGCTCATTCCGCACCGGGCCTTGATCGGCAATCTCAGCGGGTTCATCTGCAGCCAGAACTGGTTCGGCTTCGATCCGTCCGATGCCTCAGCGGGGTCCCAGGCGGTGTTCTGGTCGCCGGCAGACTGGGCCTGGACCGGCGGCCTGATGGACGCGCTGCTGCCCACGCTGTATTTCGGGCGCACCATAGTCGGCTACAACGGACGCTTCAGTCCCCAGGTGGCGTTCGAGCTGCTGGAGCGCCATCGGGTGACCCACAGCTTCCTGTTCCCCACGGCGCTCAAGGCCATGATGAAGGCCTGTCCCAAGCCGCGCCAGCGCTATGACATCCGGCTGGAAGGCCTGATGAGTGCCGGTGAGGCGGTGGGCGACGCGGTGTTTGCCTGGTGCGAGCAGCACCTGGGCGTCACGGTCAACGAGATGTTCGGCCA
The DNA here is from genome assembly GCA_006227785.1 of Burkholderiales bacterium. GTDB lineage: Bacteria > Pseudomonadota > Gammaproteobacteria > Burkholderiales > Burkholderiaceae_C > Hydrogenophaga. The sequence goes on along the minus strand of SBFU01000134.1, from coordinate 4,041 downwards.
GACCGAGATCAACTACATCGTGGGCAATTGCGCCCGGCTCTATCCGGCCAGGCCAGGCAGCATGGGCAAGGCGTATCCGGGACACCGGGTGGCCGTGATCGACGAAGCAGGACATGAATGTCCTGTGGGCGTGCCGGGTGACGTGTCGGTGCACCGGCTGGACGTGCATGGCCGGCCCGATCCGATCTTCTTCCTGGGCTACTGGAAGAACGAAGCGGCCACCCGCGGGAAGTTCACCCCGGACCCATCGGCCACCAGAACGCAACGAACCGAGCGTGACGAGGTGCTGGGTGTGCCGCTGTACAGCTGGTGCCGCACTGGCGATCTGGCCGTGCGCGATGAGGACGGCTACCTCTGGTACCAGGGTCGGGCCGATGATGTGTTCAAGGCGGCCGGCTACCGCATCGGGCCCAGCGAAATCGAGAACTGCCTGGTCAAGCACCCGGCCGTGGCGAATGCGGCGGTGGTGCCCAAGCCAGACGCCGAGCGGGGCGCCGTGGTCAAGGCCTACGTGGTGCTGGCGCCCGGATTTGTACCGGACGATGCCCTGGTGCAGGCGCTGCAGACACACGTGAAGGGGAAACTGGCACCCTACGAATACCCCAAGGCGGTGGAGTTTGTAGACTCTCTGCCCATGACGACCACGGGCAAGGTCCAGCGGCGCGTGCTGCGCCTGCAGGAAGAGGCCCGCTACCAGCAAGCACAGGAAAGCAAGACGTGAAACTGCCCATCACCACCCTCGGCCAGAGCGGCCTCGAAGTCACCCCCATCTGCCTGGGTACCATGACCTTTGGCGAGCAGGTCGGCGAGGCCGATGCCCACGCGATCCTTGACCGGTCGCTGGAGCGGGGAGTCAATTTCATCGACACCGCCGAGATGTACGCGGTGCCCGCCCGTGCCGAGACCTGCGGGGCCACCGAGACCATCATCGGCAACTGGCTGGCGCGCCGCCCTGGCGCGCGTCAGCAGGTGGTGCTGGCCACCAAGGTCGCCGGTCCCTCGCGCGGCATGCCCTGGATCCGCGGGGATCAGTCCGGCCTGAGCAAGGCCGAGATCATCCATGCCTGTGAAGGCAGCCTTCGCCGGCTACAGGCCGAGGTCATCGATCTCTACCAGATCCACTGGCCAGCGCGCAACGTGCCCGCCTTCGGTGCCCTGTCCTTTGATCCGACCAAGGACAAGGCCTGCGCGAGCATCCACGAGCAGCTCGAAGCCATGGAACAGCTGGTGCGCCAGGGCAAGGTCAAGGCCATCGGCCTGTCCAACGAATCGCCCTATGGGGTACACGAGTTTGTTCGCCTGGCTGAACAACATGGCCTGCCCCGGGTCGCCACGGTGCAAAACCCCTACTGCCTCATCAATCGATCCTATGAGAATGGACTGGACGAGACCTGTCACCGTTTGGGTGTGGGCTTGCTGGCCTATTCGCCGCTGGGTTTCGGCCTGCTGACGGGCAAGTACGACGAAACCGGGCTGGTGGGTGAGCATGGCCGTATGGCCCTGTTCGAGTCCATGCGCAAGCAGCGCTGGGGTCGACCCGAGTCACTCGCAGCCTCGCGCCGGTACAACGCCCTGGCGCGCGATCACGGCCTTACCCCGTCGCAACTGGCGCTGGCCTTCTGCTACCGCAACTGGCGTGTGGCCAGCACCATCATCGGTGTCACATCGCTGGTCCAGCTTGACGAATGTCTGGACGCCTGGAGCGTGCCACTCTCGTCCGAATTGCTGGCTGCGATTGATGCCATTCGTTGGGAAACGCGCGACCCTGCGCAGTGATGCCAAAAAAGGGCCATGTTTCCGAGACGCCCGCCACGGCCTGGCTGAAGGCACACGGGGTGGTGTTCAGCGAGCATCCCTACGAGTACCTTGAACACGGGGGGGCCCAGCACAGTGCCGTTGTGCTCGGCCTGGATCCCCATGCGGTGGTCAAGACCCTGATCATGCAGGACGAGGCGGCCAAGCCTCTGGCCATCCTGATGCACGGTGACCGGACCGTGTCGACCAAGAACCTGGCGCGCCAGATTGGCGCCAAGTCGGTCGAGCCCTGCAAGCCTGAGGTGGCCAACCGACACAGTGGCTATCTCGTGGGAGGCACTTCGCCATTTGGCCTGCGCCGTGCCATGCCGGTCTGGGTCGAGCAGACCGTGCTGGCGTTGCCGAAGATCTGGATCAACGGAGGGCGGCGCGGCTTTCTGGTGGGCATCGAACCTGCCGTTCTCAGCGGACCACTCGGGGCCAGGCCCGTGCAGTGCGCACTGGCAGAATAGCGGCTCTCGCGCCCAACAAGGATCCGTCTTGGACCAAGCCTACCCCTTCATCGCCATTGTGCTGGCCTATCTGGCCGGCTCGTTGTCCTTCGCTGTTGTGGTCAGTCGCGCCATGGGTCTGGCCGATCCACGCACCTATGGCAGCAAGAACCCGGGTGCCACCAATGTGCTGCGATCGGGCAGCAAGGCGGCGGCCATCGTCACCTTGCTGCTGGACGCCATCAAGGGTTGGCTGCCGGTGGTCATCGTTCAGGTCTGGGGCGCGCGCTGGGGCCTGGGTGATGGCACCGAAGCCATGGTGGGGCTGGCCGCCTTTCTGGGCCACCTGTGGCCGGTGTTCTTCAGGTTTCAGGGAGGCAAAGGAGTCGCCACCGCTGCGGGCGTCATCTTCGCCTTCAACCCCTGGCTGGGGCTGGCGGCCCTGGCGACCTGGCTGATCATCGCTTTCTTCTTCCGCTACTCTTCTCTGGCGTCCATTGCCACGGCGGTCTTTGCGCCTGTGTACTACCTCTTCGGTTCCGGTGTTGCCTGGGAAGCCCCTGGCATGAAAGTGCTGGCGCTGGCTGTCATGGCCGTCCTGCTGGTCTGGCGCCATGCTGAGAACATCAACCGGTTGATCGCCGGCAAGGAAAGCCGCCTGGGAGCCAAGAAATGAACGACAAGGACATCCGACGCGTGGGTGTGTCGGCCCGCTACTCGGAACTGGCCGTATTCAACGGGGTGGTCTACCTCGGTGGCATGGTGCCGGAGCGTGGTGACACCGACATCCGGGGACAGACTGAAGATGTGCTGCAGCAGGTGGAGCACTGGTTGATCGAGTCGGGAAGTGACAAATCGCGCATCCTGCAGGCCCTGATCTACCTGACCGACATCGCCGAGATCGGGACCATGAATGAAGTCTGGGATGCGTGGGTTGTGCCTGGCACCGCGCCGCCGCGCGCCACCGTGCAGGCGGCGCTGGCCAACCCGGCCTACCGCATCGAAATCGTGGTGACGGCAGCCCTGAGGCCGGCCACCTGACCGGACACCGGTTCAGAAGCGCCGGTCCAGGGTCATCTGGTCGTTGGTGCGCTGCATCTGGAACCGTGTGAGAAAGCTGTTGCCCAGCAGCACATAGGGCATGGCCTGGGGCAGCACGATGCCTGGCACCTCGAACACCTGGACATCGCCCACGCGCACCTGGCCCAGACTGACCTGGTAGCCCTGAACCTGCCCATTGGCGGTGGCTACCCGCACACGTTGTCCCTGCTCGTAGCGCAGGTTGATGCGCCTGGCCTCTGCTTCACCGAGGATGACCAGGGTGGCCCCTGTGTCGACCATGAACTGCACAGTGCGCCCATTGATCTGGCCCTGCGGCATGAAATGGCCTTGTCCATCGGCCGTCAGCACGATGCGCTGACCGCCGGTCGTCCCGGCCGAGCGCGCTCCCACACTGACCGGTGCCTGTCCGACATGCAGCTCCTGGCGGCGCCCATCGATCTCCATCGTGGCGGTCTGCCCTTGCACGCCGATCAGCCTCACCCCCTGGTGCGCCTGCCCCGGCGAAAGGAAGCGTGGAGCTGCTCCGTCAATGACCACCAGGGCCTTGCCGCCCGCCACCCCGCTGAGCGCCACGGACTGCGCCAAGGCGACCGCGGGCAGCCAGCCCAGCATGCCCATCAGAAGCAGCAACTTGATCATCGGTCAGCTTTGTCCTGGAAACGGTGTGGCGACCCGCGCAGCGGTGGAGCGTGGGGGCGGCCTGCGCGCGCCGCAGGGCCGTCCCAAGGCGGGC
>SBFU01000228.1 GCA_006227785.1 Burkholderiales bacterium | reverse complement strand
GTTTTCCGGGTCGATCCAGACCCAGACATGGCTCTGGCGCTCGAAGGCCTGAGGCAGCAGGGACAGCAGGGCATCTTCGCGCAGCGCCTTGGTCTCCTTCTTGCCGGGTTTGCGTCCGGTCGTGGCCTCGATGTGGTCGGCCGCTTCCTGGGCCTTCTTGCGCACCACCGAACCCGGGACCGACTTGCTCTCGATCTGCAGTCTCAGGATGCGCTGGCCACCGACCGACTCGACCAAGGCACCATGACCCTGTCCCCTGGGCTCGACCCAGCCGACGGACTTGTCCTGGGTGGCGCCGCAGGCTTGGAAACGGGCGGCATCGAGTGCCTGCTCCATGGTGTCGACTGAAGGCGTCCAGCCCGGCGCGATGCGGTACAGCGTGAGATTCTTGAACATGAACAGGGAATGGAGGTGTGCTGGCGCCAGAAACGCTGGGCGGGCCATGTCGAGATGGCACCGGTCGTTGCGCCAGGTCAGATGCGACCCATGATAGCGCAGCCCCGGTATCAGACAGGGTGAATGCAGGCTGCCATGGCCACCATCAGTGCGTGGCCTGGGGCGACCATGTCAGCCCTTCCCGCCATGCCCGCAGCAACAAGGTCTCGGCGTCGTGCACCGAGCGTGCCGTGGCCGCTGCCACGGCTTCGCGGTAGGGCGGCATATTGGTGCATTCCAGCACCAGGGTTTGAACATGGGGATGCTCGGCCACGAGCCGCCTGGCGGCCTCCTCCACATCGCGCTGCGCTTCGGCGAAGTCCAGCTTCGTGTCGTTGCACAGGATGCGCTGCTGCAGTTCGCAGCCCGGGCGGAGTCCCTGGACCGGCGTGCCTTCCGGCACACCGGCAGCGCGCAGGATGGCGGGTGTCAGCGAGGCTGCGTCGAAGGTGATGATGCCCACGTTCTGCAGCCAGCGGCACTGCAACAGGCTGGAGGTCCAGACCGGCACATCGACGGCGGCCTGCAGTGAGGCCTGGTGGGCCGCGAGAAAGCCGCAGCTGGTGGTGATCATGGTCGCGCCTTCACGCGCCAGTGCCTGCGCAGCTTCTGTGAACGGGCGCAGCCAGGCCGGGTCAGCTTCCTGTACGATGGCGCGCGGCGAGGCACCCCGGACGGTCAGCAGGCGCGCCGGGATGCCCGCTCGGGTGAAGGTTTGCGGGTTGCCGATGTCGCCCGGTGGCCTGGGAAAGCGCGTGTCCAACATGAGAACACCCAGAAAGCCTTGCGCCTGCTTCGCATCGGCACGGCGGCTGGACTCACAATCGAAAGCTGGGGAAGACATGCACGTGGTTCTCGACTGTCATGGTGGATTGTAGTGAGTGACTCGGTGATCGTGCTGGGCGCAGGCATGGTGGGGGTGTCTTGTGCCCTGACGCTGCAGGCACGCGGTTTTTCGGTGACGCTGGTGGACCGCAAGGGCCCGGGGCGGGAGACATCCTGGGGCAATGCAGGTGTGTTGGCCACGAGCTCGCTGATCCCCTTCAACAACCCGACGCTGTGGCAGGCACTGCCACGTCTGCTCACGCACCGCTCTCCCGCTCTGCGCTACGACCCCTGGTACGCATTGACCCGCCTGCCATGGGTGGTGTCTTTCCTGTCGCGCGCCCGTGCTCGCCCGTTCGAACAGACGGCGGTGGCCCTGGATGCCCTGATCCGCTTGTCTCAGCCTTTGCACCGGCAATGGATGCAGGAGGCCGGTGAACTGCAACGCCTGCGCGAAAACGGTTGGCTGTTCCTGTACCGAAGCCAGGCGGCGTTCGAGGGCGCCGCAGCCGCCAGGGATGTTTATGCCTGCCACGGAGTGACGGCCGAAGTGCTGGATGCGGATGGACTGCGCAATCTGGAGCCGCATCTGGCGCCCATCTTTCCGCGGGCCCTGTGGCTGCCAGGCAGCGCATCGGTGGACAACCCCGGCGCGGTCGTGCAGGCTTACGCCGACCTGTTCGTGGCGCGGGGCGGGCGCCTGCTGATCGATGAGGCGCGCGCGCTGCGACCCGCTGCGGATTCAACCGAACGCTGGTCGCTGAGCACGGCCCACCATGGCGTGCTCTTGGCTGCACAGGTGGTGGTGAGCCTGGGGCCGTGGAGCCGTGGCGCCTTGCAAGGCTGGTTGGGAATACGCGTGCCCATGGCGTTCGAGCGCGGGTACCACATGCACCACGCGCCGTTGGGTGAGGCGTCTCTGGGAAGGCCGGTGTACGACACGGCAGGCGCTTACGTGCTCTCGCCGATGAACCAGGGCCTTCGTTTGAGCACGGGCGTGGAATGGGCCGCCATGGATGCACCGGCGCGCGGCGACCAGCTCAGGTTGGCGCAGGCGGCGGCCAGGCAGGCCTTTCCCCTGGGTGAAGCGTTGGACGAACAGCCCTGGCTGGGCGCACGCCCGACACTGCCGGACAGCCGTCCCCACATTGGCGCCGCGCCGGGCCATCCTGGCCTGTGGCTGGCCTTGGGGCACCAGCACATCGGTTTTTCAACCGGACCTGGCACGGCTGCGGTGCTGGCCGACCTGATGCAGGGGCGCCGACCCACGATCGACGCAGCGCCCTTTGATCCCGCGCGCTTTGGTTGAAGCGCCGCTCACATGCGCGAAGGCAGCCAGGTCACGAGGCCGGGGAACCAGTACAGCAGCGAAACCGCCAGCACCATCAGCAGGAAATAGGGCAGGCAGGCCTTGGCGATCCACCCGATGTCGCGCTGGGTCATGCCTTGCAGCACGAACAGGTTGAACCCCACGGGTGGCGTGATCTGCGCCATTTCCACCACGATCACCACGAAGATGCCGAACCAGATCAGGTCGATGCCTGCTGCGCTCACGGTCGGCAGCAACACGCCCATGGTGAGCACGATCATGGAGATGCCATCGAGGAAACAGCCCAGCAGGATGAAGAAGAGGGCCAGCGCAACCAGCAGCTGTCCAGGCGACAGGCCCAGGCCACCCACCCACTCAGCGAGATGGCGCGGCAGCCCGATGTAGCCCATGGCGAGCGTGAGAAAGGCAGCGCCCGCGAGGATCAACGCAATCATGCAGTACATGCGGGTGGCACCCAGCAGCGACTCGCGAAACGTGGCCCAGGTCAGCGAGCCCTGTGATGCCGACAAGACCATGGCGCCCACCACACCAATGGCGGCAGCTTCGGTGGCGGTGGCCACACCTGTGTAAATGGCGCCCACCACGCCCCCGATCAGCAGCACCACGGGGATCAGATGACGCGATTCGGCGAGTTTCTGTCGCAGCGTCATGCGCACATCGCTCTGTGGCACCTTGTCGGGGTTGAGCAGCGACCACACCACGATGGACCCGCTGAACAGCACGGCCAGCAGCAGGCCTGGAACGACACCGGCCACGAACAGCTTGGCGATCGAGACCTCGGCTGCCACACCATAGACAATCATGATGATCGAGGGCGGAATCAGCAGGCCCAGGGTGCTGGCGCCGCCGAGAGAGCCCACGATTTTTTCCGGTGGATAGCCGCGCCCTGTCAGTTCGGGGATGGTCATCTTGCCGATGGTTGCGCAGGTGGCGGCTGAAGAGCCCGAGACCGCCGCGAAGATGGTGCTGCCGATGATGTTGGTGTGCAGCAGGCGACCTGGAAGGCCATTGACCCAGGGTGCCAGCCCACGGAACATGCTCTCGGACAATTTGGTCCGGAACAGGATCTCACCCATCCAGACAAACAGTGGCAGAGCCGTCAGCGTCCAGCTGCTGGCCGCGCCCCAGACGGTCACCGCCATCGCATCGCCACCGCTGCGCGACGAAAAGACCTCCATGCCCAGCCAGGCCACGCCCGCCAGCGTCAGGCCGATCCAGACCCCGCTGCCCAGCAAGGCGAACAGGGCCAGGATGAGCAATCCGGTGACCAGCACTTCATTCATGGTGACCCTCCTGCGCCTCACGTGTCACCCGCTGACCCCGCAGCTCCAGCACCCATTCATCGACAAAGGCGATGAAAAGGACCAGGGTGCCCAGCACCATCACGGTTTGAGGTATCCACAAGGGGGTGGCGTCGTTGCCTGTGGAGATGTCGTGAAACAGGTGCGACTGCCATGCCAGGCGGGCCGAATAGAAAGCGAACAGGCCCGACAGAAGGACTGCGACCGACAAGGACCACAATTCCATGGCACGTCTTGCCTTGCCCTTCAGCTTGCCAACGAACAGCGTCACACGGATGTGTTCATTGCATTTGAGTGTGTGCGCAAGCGCCAGAAAGCCGGCGGCGGCCATGGCGTAGCCTGCGTAGGCGTCGGTACCCGGCACATAGAAGTTCAGCAGCCGTCCCAGGATGGAGAGCAGCACCATCACCAGCACACCGATCATGCACAGGGCGGCCAACCAGGCGCTGCCCCGGTAGAGGGTATCCAGGAATCTTCTCAAAGCAGGCTTTCTGTACGGTTGAAACAGCGACCGCCAGGGCGCACCTGGCGGTCGGAGGTCGGATCAGGACCGATGCCGCATCACTTGCGGAATTCGCTGATCATCGCCTGGCCCTCGGGCCCGGCCTTGTCCAGCCATTCCTTGAGCAAGGTTTCGCCCACTTTCTTCATGTCGGCGGTCAGGGCGGGTGGGGCCGGCAGGATCTCCATGCCGCCAGCCCGGAGCTTGTCGAGCGACTCCGTGTTGGCCTTCTTGCTCGCGGCCCAACCACGCGTCTCGGCGTCTGCTGCGGCCTTCATGACAGCGGCCTGAGTGGCAGCGTCCAGCGCATCAAAGGCGCGCTTGTTGACGATCACCGCGTTCTTGGGCAGCCAGGCCTGCGTGTCGTACCAGTATTTGACGTGCTCGTTGAGCTTGGCATCGGCGCCCGTGGAGCCGCTGGACATCATGCTTTCGACCACACCCGTGGCAAAAGCCTGGCTCACCTCGGCTGCCTGCACCGTCACCGGCTGGGCGCCCACCAGCTCCGCGATCCGGCTGGTGGCCGGGCTGTAGGAGCGCCACTTGATGCCCTTCAGATCGGCTGCGCTGTTCAGCGGCTTCTTCGAATACACACCTTGCGGCGGCCAGGGCACCGAGTACAGCACCATCATGCCTTGTTCCGCCAGCTTCTTCTCCAGCATCGGCTTCTGCACCTTCCACAGCTTGGCGGCCGCGTCGTAGCTGTCGGCAAGGAAGGGCAGGGCATCGGCGCCGAAGATTTGCCATTCGTTCTGGAAGTTGGCCAGCAGGATCTCGCCGATCTGCGCCTGGCCGCCTTGCACCGCGCGCTTGATTTCGGGTGCTTTGAAGAGGGAAGCGCCGGCGTGAACCGTGATCTTGAGTTTGCCGCCCGTGGCCTTGTCAACGTCGTTGGCGAACTGCGTGAGGTTCACCGAATGGAAGTTGGTGGCGGGATACGCGGCGGGCAGATCCCACTTGGTCTGGGCCATGGCTGGCAGGCTCAGAGCGACAGCGGCGGCGGCCATCGTGATGCTGAAGATGCGACGTTTCATGTAGGCGACTCCGTTGGGTTGGTGAACTCGGTTTGGCGATCGACCGCGGTGGTCAGTCGCGCTTGGCTGGCCGATTCGGATTTTGGCGGGGGCAGGACAAAGCATGCTCAGTGTTTTCCCTTATTGTTGGTAAATTGTTGGCAAATTATCGGCATAAAGCCTAAACTTCGCCGCACCAAAACATGGCATCGAGTCTTGACATGGCACGAACAAAAGCAAACACCAGGCCAGCCAGTCCAGGCGGTCAGGCGGCCCCCATTGTGTCGTCGGCACACCTCGTGTCGCCCCGCAGCGCCGAGATGAGCGAGTTCGAGTTTGGGCTCATCGTGGCGGGTAACGCATTCCACCGCTGGATCACCCACTGCATGAGCGCGGCGGGCCTCAAGGACCTGACTGCCCTGGACGTTCTGGTGCTGCACCACGTGACACACCGGGCGCGTGACAAGAGGCTGTCCGACATCGCGTTCATCATGAACGTGGAAGACGCCCACCTGATCAACTACTCGCTCAAGAAGCTGCAGGGCCTGGGTGTGGTGGTCTCCAGCAAGAACGGCAAGGAAGTCACCTACGCACCCACCGAGGCAGGCAAGGCCTTTGTGGACCGATACCGGGACATCCGCGAGTCATGTCTCATCGACGCCCTCAAGGCGGACGATGCACTCAACCATGACATCGGACAGCTCGCGCGTCT
>SBFU01000282.1 GCA_006227785.1 Burkholderiales bacterium | reverse complement strand
GAGGACGAGGCTGCACCGCCAGTCGCCATGATCTGCGCCGCAACATCGACCGCCTTGGCGTAGTTCATCTGGAACGCCTGCGTGCGCAGCGTTTCCAGGCTCTCAACCGATGCTTTGGCTTCCAGCTCCTGCTTTTCGCGCGCAGCGATCTCGTCATTGGGCGCGATCCAGAGCACGTTTCCGCTCTTGCGCATGCCAAGACCCTTGGCCTGGAGAATGATGTCCAGCGCCTGATCCCAGGGCACGTCCTTGAGTCGCAGGGTCACCGAACCGGTCACGGAATCTGACGTCACCACGTTGAAGTTGGTGAAATCGGCAATCACTTGCAGCAGCGCCCGAACCTCGATGTTCTGGAAATTCAGCGACAGCTTTTCACCGGAGTAACCGGGCCCCTGGGTGAGCTTGGACGGATCCACCACCTGCTCGCGCACTTCCAGCACAAACTGGTTGTCACTCTGGTAGGCCGAATGCTCCCAGCTGCCGCGCGGGCTCACCACCATGCGCACGCGATCTCCACTTTGCGTGGTGGTGATGGTCTGCACGGGTGTACCGAAGTCGGTGACGTCCAGGCGCCGGCTCAGGCCTTCGGGCAAACTCGTCCTGAGAAATTCGACCACCAGGTCCTGGCCTTGCTGGCGGATATCGACACCGACCTGGTTGCTGCCCAACTCCACCACCACGCGGCCGGTGGTACCGGCCCCACGTCGAAAGTCGATGTCACGCAAGGTGGTCGAATCGGCAGTGCGGCTCTCGGCAAAAACGGATGGCTGCGCCGGGGTGGCGGCGGTGGACTCGGTGCGGTCCAGCACCACCAGCAGGGTCCGGCCGTCGGTACTGGCCTGGTAGGAGGCTGGCTGCTTGAGGTTGATCACAAGGCGCGTACGGTCCCCTGCCTGCACCACATTGGCCGAGCGGAGGTTCCCCTGGTTGAGTTCCACCGCACTGCGACCCACAGCGTTCACAACGCCAGGAAAATCCAGGGCGATGCGAGCCGGAGACTGGATGGTGAACCCACTGGGTACCGCGGCCAGCGGCTCGGCCATCTGGATGCGCACCACCTCCGTGCCTCCCTGCACGGCGCCCGTGATGGACTGGATGGCGTTCTGCGCGTGCGCCCAGGCCGCCCCCAGGCCCAGCATCGCAATGGCAGCCGTCTTCAGCAGCGTGCGATGCACGGCATGGGCCCGATAGGGCTTGCTTGGCTTTTTCATCTGGTACCTTCCTCTTGTAACTGCAGCGCAGCCGGGCGCTCAATCCAGTCCCCGGCGCCGTCCTGCACGATTTCGCGCAACACGATTTCTGTTTCGGTGATGTCGTTCACACGACCAAAATTCTGACCGAGGTAGTTGCCTCGGCGCACCTGGTAAAGCAGGTTGTCCACCTTGAGCAATGCCACCAGCTGACCATCTCGCATCAGGCTGCCCACCATCACCATGGTGTCCAGCGGATAGGCCTCCAGCGGCTCTTTGCGGCGATTGAGTTCAGCCTCCACCAAGGCCGAATTCGAGAGTGTGGGTGGCAGACTGCCCCGCAGGACGCTGGTGAGTTTCTCAGGATCAAAGGGCGGCTGCTCGGCCTCGTTCACATAGGCCTCCGGATCGAAACGTCCCGGCGGCTCGATGGGGGTCACGCTTGGACGGATCGAATTGCGCTCGTTCACCATCCATTGCTGAAGTTCATCGTCAGTGGACGAGCCGCAGCCAACCACGACCGTGACCGACAAAGCCAGCACCACACGCTGCAAAATCATGGCCTTCACTTTTTCGCCCCCTGTGCCGCGCTTTGTTGCTGGGCGATCTCTTCCTGGTCCAGGTACCGGAAAGTCTTGGCCGTGCACTCCATGGTCAACACCCCATCCCTGTCCTTGACGGGCGTCAGCGTCATGTTGTTGAGCGTGACAATGCGTGAGAGGTTGGCGATATCGGCCGCGAACAATCCCATGTCATGGTAGCGGCCTGTGACCCGGACACTGATGGGCAGCTCGGCGTAGTATTCCTTGACCAACACCTGTCCCGGCCGGAACAGCTCGAATTGCAGGCTGCGCCCCAGCCCGGCCTGGTTGATGTCGGACAAAAGCGCATCCATCTCTGCCTTGCTGGGCAGCTGTCGCTCCAGCTGGTTGACATAGGTCTGGACCTGCTCCAGCTGCTTCTTGAGGGCGTCCAGATTGACGGCCTGAACCAGCTTCTTGCGGTAGTCGTCCCGGAGCTGGACTTCGCGGGTCTTCTCGAACTCGAGCTCCTCAGCCGACTTGCTGAGCCACACGTACCACAGCACACCCACCACCAGAAGGCAGACGGCAATGTACAGAAGATTACGGGGCAGTGTGGGCCACTGCGAAGGATCGTTCGGATCCAGGTTGCTGAACTGGCGCTGTACCTGGTCCTGCAGACGCTTGAAATCCAGATGGACGGCGGGTGATTTGGCCATGGCTGTCGTTCGCCTCGATCAGACCCTGCCGGGCGGATTGGCGGCGGCCGCGGGTGCCGCGTTGTCGCCGCCGCGCTTGAGGGCCACACGCATGGTGAAGTTGGATACCCTGCGCTGTTCGCGGGCCGTCAGGGACACCGTTCCGGCCACGATTTCAACCAGCTCGGGACGGGTCAGCCATTCACTGTTGTTGGACAGGTTGCGCAGCAGTTCAGACACCCGTTCCTGGGACTGGGCCACCCCCGTCATCAGCACACTCTGTCCTTCCTGCTTGAGGCTCATCAGATAGACACCATCGGGCAGCTGGGTCACCAGTTCGTTGAGCAGGTGCACGGGAATGTTGCGATCACGCTGCAGGTCCTCCACCGCCGTCTGCCGGGCTCTGAGCGATGCGATTTCCCGCTGCAGGTTGGCAATGTCCTTGATCTCCAGATCCAACTTGGCGATTTCGCGTGTCAGAAAGGCGTTGCGGTCCTGTTGGGCGTTGATCTGCCCCTGATACCAGGTGAAGACGGCGCCGCAAATCAACCCTCCCAGCAGAGCGGACCCTGCCAGCTGGGTGAAAAACTGCTCCTTTTGCCGCTTGCGGGCCGCCTCGCGGTGAGGCAGGAGGTTGATCAGAATCATTGGTAGAACCTCCGCAAGGCCAGGCCGGTCGAGGTCAGGTAGGACGGCGCCTCACGGGCGATCTTCCGTGCCTGCACGGAAGACGCCATTTCCATGGCATCGAAAGGATTGATCACCATGCAGGCAAATGAGGTCTGATGGGTCACTGCCTCGGTCAGTCCTGGCAGGGCGGCACTGCCACCCGCGAGCAGGATGTGGTCGACCTTGTTGAACGGTGTGCTGGTGAAAAAGAACTGCAGCGCCCTGCCGACTTCCTGCGCCATGCTTTCGATGAAGGGCTCGAGAACCGCAGACCGGTAATCGTCGGGCAGGTCTCCCGAGCGCTTCTTTGCCTCAGCTTCGTCTGTGGAAAATCCATACTGCCGCACGATCAACTGGGTCAGCTGCGCGCCACCAAAGGCCTGGTCACGCTCGTACAGCACATCGTCATTGCGCATCACCTGCATGCTGGTGGTCATGGCGCCGACCTCGAACAGGGCCACCAGTGAATCCATGCCCTGATTGGGCAGGGTTTCGATGATGCGCCCGGCGGCCATGCGGGATGCATAGGACTCGACATCCATGACCACAGGCTTGAGCCCGGCCGCCTCGGCCAGGCCTTGCCTGTCCGACACCTTTTCCTTGCGGGAAGCGGCGATCAGAACCTCCACATCGCCCACCGAAGAGGCGCTGGGACCGACGACGCAGAAGTCCAGACTCACTTCGTCCAGGGAAAAAGGGATGTACTGGTTGGCCTCGGATTCCACCTGGGCTTCCAGTTCCTTGTCGGTCAGCCCGCCAGGGAGGATGATCTTCTTGGTGATGACCGCAGAGGCCGGCAGTGCCAGGGCCACGTTTTTCGTCTTGCTTCCGCTCTTGCGAACCACCCTGCGGATCGCCTCGGATACCTCGTCAAACTTCTCGATGTTGCCGTCGGTGATCCAGCCCCGCTCAAGGGGTTCGATGGCACAGCGCTCGAGCACCAGGTCGCCGGCACGGTTGCGTCCGAGCTCGACCAGCTTCACGCTGGACGAGCTGACGTCGATGCCCAGCAAGGGCGCCGATTCGCGACTGAACAAAGACCCCAATGAGATCAAGACGACCTCCCAATATGATGACGCGCAGCCGCGCCAGACTTAAGAATTCACTTGAATGCTAGCAGTAAGCCCCTTGTGCAGCAAAGATTTTTTGTCTTTGACACACTTCGAAGCGTTGCCAAAAGCATACGCAGAAACCTGCTGATCTCATGTGGCATCCCTCGCCGTACAGGCCAGAAACACACAGGAACTCACAATTGGCGCCTGGACGCTGGGTTTCGCACAACACCCCATTTTTATAATCCGGGCTCATCACAGTCCCAGGTATGCCGCAAGAAGACACCCCAAACAAACCGCGCAAGTCCGCTTCAGTATCACCGCGCTCGGGCTTCATGGGGGTTTTTGTGCGCCTTGTGGTGGGTCTGGCCGGACTGGCGGCAGCGGGTGTGGCGTCTTTGCTGCTGATGGTGGGTCTGGCTCTGGCGGTTGCGTACCCCAATTTGCCGGATGTCGGTCACCTCGCCGACTACCGTCCCAAGTTGCCGCTGCAGGTATTGACCGCTGATGGCAGACCCATGGGCGACTTCGGGGAAGAGCGACGCAACCTCGTGCCGATCAAGGACATGCCCCAGGTGATGATCGATGCGGTGCTGGCCATCGAGGATGCGCGCTTCTTCGAACACAGCGGCGTCGACTACCGCGGCATGGTGCGTGCCGCACTCGCCAACCTGGGACAGGCCAAGAGCCAGGGCGCCTCGACCATCACCATGCAGGTGGCCCGCAACGTGTACCTGTCCGCCGAAAAAAGCTACACGCGCAAGATTTACGAAGTCCTGCTGACGTTCAAGCTGGAGCATCTGCTGACCAAGGAGCAGATTCTGGAAATCTACATGAACCAGATCTTTCTCGGTCAGCGGGCCTACGGCTTTTCCATGGCGGCGCAAACCTATTTCGGCAAACCGCTGAAGGATCTGACCATTGCCGAGGCAGCGATGTTGGCCGGCCTGCCCAAGGCGCCATCGGCCTTCAACCCGGTCTCCAATCCGAAGCGCGCTCGTGCCAGACAGTTGCACATCATCGACCGCATGCTGGAAAACGGCTACATCAGCGCGGACGAAGCCAAAGTGGCCAAGGCGGAGACGCTGCGGCTTCGTCGCCCCACCACCGAACGCACCCGGGCTGAGTTTGCTGCCGAGATGGTGCGCCAGGCGATCGTGTCCCAGTATGGCGAGGACGCCTACACGCGGGGGCTGGTGGTCACCACGACCATCCGCTCCGATGAGCAGGAAAGCGCCTACCAGGCGGTGCGCCGAGGCATCATGGACTTCGAATCCCGCCAGGTGTACCGTGGGCCGGAACTGTTCATTGATCTGCCGACCGACAAGGACAAGCGAGATGATGCGATAGACGTCGCATTGAACGAGCGCCCGGATAACGATGATCTGCTTTCAGCCGTGGTGCTGGAGGCCAGCCCGAACCGGGTGGTGGCCGTCCGTCAGGATGGTGAACCGTTTGCCATCACGGGTGACGGGCTGCGTCCGGTTCGCTCCGGACTGTCGGAGCGCGCCGGACCCAACGTTCGCATCCGGCCAGGCGCCGTGATCCGGGTCATGCGCACCGGCGAGAAATCGTGGCGGATCACCCAATTGCCCGAGGTGGAGGCGGCTCTCGTTGCGATGGACCCGAGAACGGGCGACATCCGTGCGCTGGTGGGCGGATTCGACTTTCAGAAGAACAAGTTCAACCACGTGACCCAGGCCTGGCGCCAGCCTGGATCCAGCTTCAAGCCCTTCATCTATTCGGCAGCCCTGGAAAAGGGCCTCAGTCCCATGACCGTGGTCAACGACGCCCCCCTGTTCTACAGCGCCGAGGAAACCGGCGGTAAACCATGGGAGCCAAAGAATTACGACGGACAGTTCGAGGGGCCCATGTCTGTGCGCCGAGCGCTGGCAAAGTCGAAAAACATGGTGTCCATCCGCATCCTTCAATTGGTGGGCACGCAAAGCGCCCAACAATGGGTGACCCGCTTTGGTTTTGACCCGCAACGCCACCCGCCCTACCTCACAATGGCCCTGGGTGCTGGCTCGGTGACCCCCATGCAGATGGCCACTGCCTATGGTGTCTTCGCAAACGGTGGCTACCTGGTCCCGCCACGTCTGATTTCCAAGGTGACCGACCATCAGGGAAAGGTGTTGTTCGAAGCGGCTCCAACGAAGCTGGATGAAAGTCAGCGAGTGATTGACGCACGCAACGCGTTTGTCACCAACAGCCTGCTGCAGGAGATCACGCGATCGGGAACCGCCGCGAGAGCCCAGTCTACGCTGAAGCGTCCGGACCTGTTCGGGAAAACAGGGACCACCAACGACGCCGTGGATGCCTGGTTTGTCGGCTTCCACCCCAGCGTGGTGGCTGCAACCTGGGTTGGTTACGACAACCCACGCAATCTCGGCAGCAGGGAAACCGGCGGAGGGCTCAGCCTGCCTATCTGGATCTCCTATATGTCGCATGCACTCAAGAACGAGCCCGTCCAGGAGTACCAGGCGCCAGCCGGCGTGGTCAGATCCGGGGGCGACTGGTACTACGAAGAATACGGCCCGGGCATGGGTGTCCAGGCGATTGGCCTGGATGACCCCTGGCCGGGCATGCCCACCGCCACGGAACAGGGCCTGTCGGGTGGTTACGGTGACCTGCCGATGCAGCCTGCCGCGCCACCGGTGCGTCAGGAGGACCGTCGCAGCATTCTTGATCTGTTCAGGAACTGAAGTTCAGCGCCATCCCACCTTGTTCGGTCGCGAACCGGGACAGATTCTCGAAGAATTCACCCTGGCCTTTGGTGTCCATCCAGGACTGCCCATCGAACCGGTAGTGAAATCCGCCAGCCCGGGCGGCCAGCCAGACCTCGTGCAAAGGCTTTTGCAGATTGATGATGATCTGGCTGCGATTGGGAAATGTCAGCGTGATCATGCCGCCGACACGTTGGTTGTCCAGATCGGCATCGGATTCCTCGTTGATGCGGTCACATGACAGTTCGATCGCCCGCAACAGCGACTCGGCCTTGTCAAGGTACTCCTGATCGGTCATTACAATGCACCCATGAACTCGAAAGCTCCGATTCTAGGTCGCCCCCCGGTGACACGCTTCCTGGCTCGTGGGCTGGCCCTGACGCTGTCAGGGTGCCTCCTGGCAGCTTGCGGGCAGAAGGGGCCGCTGTTTCTGCCTGACAGCCGCACCGCCGCACCGCCGCCGGCCGGTGCAGCCGATGAATTGACCATCAGCGATCCACCCACCAAAGGTCGCTGAAGCCGCTCACGTCGTCGTTTGCGCTGGCGATTGACTGCGCATCCTGAGGGCGTGCCAGCCCCTCCACCCCAGCAGGGCGACGAAGCACACGGCATACACCCAGACCTCTGCATGGTCGTTCTTGCCACTGCGCATCCAGAAAAAGTGCAGGGTTCCGAGGCCAGCGACCAGGTAAACCATCCGGTGCAGCGCACGCCATCGCATGGCGCCAAGCCAGCGTATGGCCCGGTTGAACGAGGTCAGCGCCAGACACAGCAACAGGACCCATGCCACCATGCCCAGCAAGATGAAGGGGCGCTGGACAACATCGTCGAGCACGGCGGCGACATCGCCACCCATATCAAACCAGACATAGGCGAGAAGGTGCAGACTGGCGTAGAAGAAGACGAACAGACCGAGCATGCGACGCCATCTGGCCAATGCGCTCCAGCCAGTGATGACGCGAAGTGGTGTGACCAGCAGCACCAGCACCAGAGCCCTGATGGACCAGTCGCCCAGCGAACGGATCAGGGCTTCAGCCGGATTGGCCCCCAAGCGATCGGTCAGCACCGCGAAAACCAGCCAGCACCACGGCAAACTGCACACGAGAAACAGCGCCGGCTTGGCCAGAGGGTGCAGCAGCCAGCGGTTCATAACAACGCCCAGCCGCAGTCACTGCAGATGCGCTGGGTCAAGCATGCCTTGAGCGGAAAGCCTCTCATCAATAGAACCGGCGCAGGTCCATCCCGGCGTAGAGCTGTCCGACCTGGGGCTCGTAGCCATTGAACATTTCGGTCTTGCGTCGACGGGCCAGCAGACCGCCGTCGTCCCCGATACGGCGCTCCGTGGCCTGACTCCAGCGCGGGTGGGGTACGTTCGGGTTCACATTCGAGTAGAAGCCGTACTCGCGCGGCGCCGCCATGTTCCAGGACGTTGCAGGCTGCTTCTCGGTAAAGCGGATCCGGACCAGCGACTTTCCGCTCTTGAATCCGTATTTCCAGGGGACCACCAGACGCAGAGGCGCGCCATTCTGGTTCGGCAGCATCTCGCCATACATGCCAAATGCCAGCAGGGTCAGTGGATGGTTGGCTTCGTCCAGGCGCAATGCCTCGACATAAGGCCACTGGAGGACATTGGAGCGCAGACCCGGCATGGTGTCCGGATCGGCCAGCGTAAAGAACTCGACGTACTTGGCACTGCCCAACGGCTGGACTTCGCGAATCAGGGCCGCCAGCGAATAGCCCACCCAGGGAATGACCATCGACCATCCTTCGACGCAGCGCAGGCGGTAAATCCGCTCTTCCATCGGTGCCAGCCGAAGGAGCCGCTCCAGGTCATAGGTGCCAGGCTTTCCGACCAGACCCTCAATGGAGACAGACCAGGGGCGGGTCTTGAGCTTGTCGGCCAGGCGCGCAGGGTCTGATTTGTCGGTGCCGAACTCGTAATAGTTGTTGTAGGTGGTGGCATCACGATAAGACGTCGGCTTTTCCACCGTCCGAGCACCTGGCACCGAGGAAGGAACCGATGAAATGGGGCTGAGGCGACCCGGACGGTCGACGCCCTGAGCCACGGCCCTCTGCGGGCTCCAGGCTCCTGCCGCACCCAGCGCCATGGCGCCAAGCATCCACTGCCGACGGTTGCGGTAGGCCGAGAGCGGAGTGATTTCACTGCCCACGGGATGTTGGTGGGCGCTGCGGTCCGTGTGGATGATCATGCAAATTTCCCCTTCGGCAGATGTGACCGGAAGGATGTCCGGCCAGTGCTGCTGACATAGGTCGTGAGACCCGGGGAAATCTTACGGAGTTCCAGACCTGCCGTCCCGATCAAGGGATGAGGCCTGGTTCAGCAAGCGGCGCACGGGATGGGGCCGGTGCGGCCCCATCTTCCGAGCATCACAGTTCTCCGTAGCTGTGCAGCCCCGACAGGAACATGTTGACGCCGAGGAAGGCAAAGGTGGTGATGGCCAGACCCACCAGCGCCCACCAGGCCGCCACGGTCCCGCGCAGGCCCTTCATCAGCCGCATGTGCAGCCAAGCCGCATAGTTGAGCCAGACGATCAGAGCCCAGGTCTCCTTCGGATCCCAGCTCCAGTAACCGCCCCACGCTTCCGCCGCCCACAGCGCGCCCAGGATGGTGGCGATGGTGAAGAAGGCAAAGCCGACCGCAATGGCCTTGTACATGACATCGTCCAGCACTTCAAAACTGGGCAGTCGTTCGGCAATGCGTCGACGGGCGGCAATGATGGAGCCCACGATGATGGAGGAAACGCCGAAGTACATGAACCAGTAGCCGCCGCCTTTTTCAAGCGCAGACTGTCGGAACACCAGTGGTTCGAGGCACAGGACCACGCCCAGGAAAAAGAGCGGCGCCAGCTTGTACCAGCGCGCCTCACCTGCGCTCTGCTTGATCAGGTAGGCAAAGGCCAGCATGGCAGCGATGGCAAAAGTGCCATAACCCACGAAGTTGGCAGGGACGTGGACCTTCATCCACCAGCTCTGCAGGGCGGGCACCAGCGGCTGGATCTGGTGTGCCTCGCGCACCACGGTGTACCACAGCAGAAAGCCCACAGCAGCGCTGACCACCAGCATGACGAAAGCACCCATGGAACGGGTGCGGTAGCGGTCTTCGTAATACAGGTAGAAGGCGGCTGTCATCCAGCAGAACAGGATGAAGACCTCATACAGATTGCTCACCGGGATATGGCCGATGTCCGGTCCGATCTGGTGACTCTCGTACCAGCGCACCATGGTGCCGACCAGCGCCAGTGTCACCGCTGCCCAGGCCAGACGCGAACCCAGCAGCTCGAAGGTGGCACCCGCACGGGTGAGCAGGCCGATCCAGTAGAAGGCGGTGCTCATGAAGAAAAGCAGACTCATCCACAGGATGGCGGACTGACTGGAGATGAAATATTTGAGCAGGAAGGCCTGGTCTGCCCTGGTCAGGTCGGCGCCCTCGGGCGTCTGGTACAACCAGATGGCGGTGAGCGAGAGCAACGCCACCACCACGCTCAGCAGGCGAAGCGGACGCCAGAACCAGCCGAGCCAGACCATCGACGGCACACAGCCGACCAGGATGGCCTTTTCGTAGCCGTTCATTGCGTGGTTGTATTGCAGGAAAGCCCACGCAGCGCCAGCCACCAGAAACAGTGCAAACAACCAGTCCCAGACGTCCCTGCGGGCGAAGTACCCAGGCTGCAGGCCGGTGCTCTCACCGCCCTTCTTGAGGTCCACGGTTCGTGTCACAGTGGTCGTGTTCATGTCGTCACCTTCAGCAACTGCCTCTTGAGCAAATCGAATTCCTGATCCACTTCCATCGTCTTGCGGTTTGACGAAAGTGCCATCGTGGCGCGTGCGCTGCCATCATCGCCCGGGCTGATCCAGACCCAAAGACGCCGATCGCGAACGTAGAGCATCGCAAAAATCCCGATCGTGAGCAACAGGCAACCCAGGTAGACGATGCTCTGTCCCGGTGCGCGGGCCACCTGAAACACGCTGGCCTGCACATGGTCGAAGTCGACCAGCTGGAATGTCATGGGGGCCGGATAGAAGAAACTGTCACTCAGGCTCATCACCGAGGAAGTCATGAACTGTTGCGTCGCCTCATTGCGGGGCATCGGTGGCAGGTCGTCGGCCTGGCGACTGAGCTGGGCCAGCTCGAAAAGCGTTCCGTTGAGGATGCGCACCAGGACATCGCTTGCCCGCTCGCGCTCTTCGGGTGGTACGTTGGACTCCAGGAAGGCGGACACCGCCTGCAGTCCGCCGACCACACGGGTCTGACCGAGGCCGTTGCTGACACCGTCGGGAAACTCGACAGGCTCCGCACCGGCAAACAGTTCGAGAGCGCGCGTGGCCGAAGCAGCCAGCGCCTCCGCCAGTTCTGCCCGGCCGCCTTCCACAGCTTCCACCGAATAGCGGCGCACCGCCTCAGCGCGCATGACCGGGTTGTCCAGCGCGGCGCGCAGTCGCAGGAAGCCATCCATGCTGTCGTTTTCGTCAGCGGGAATGCGCAGGTAACGGAATGGTTCGGATGGGGTTTCGCGCAATCCGAGCAGGAACATGCGTGAGCCATCGATGTCGATCGGCAGCATGTAGTTGTGGTACTCGATGGCCTGCCCGGCTGCATCCCGCAGCTTGTAAGTGATGCTGGGGCCCACATTGCGCAGCACCCGCTCCGTCACGGTCTTGTTGCCGGCGCCAAGCCGGCTTTCGATTGCATGGCGCAAGTCGACTCGCCGCACATCGGCGGTCTGCAGGCTGGCGTCTGACGAGAAATTCTCGACGTTGATCACCCGCAGCCCGGTGTACTCCAGCGTCATTTGCTCCTCACCGTTGCTCAACGGAGTGGAACTCCCGATGGTCCCCTCGACCTCAAACGGCCGGGTGGGTCGGGTGAGGCCGCGCGCCTGAAGCTTTACGCGCGAGCCACCGTCGTCGAAGCTGGACTGGTAGATGCTGATGCCCCGGTGCTGCGCCGGGTGGTTCACCTCGACCCGAGCCGGCTTTTGCTCACCGGTTTCGTGGTCGTGGATCACGATATCGCTGGCGAACAGCTTGGGCATGCCCGTGTCGTAGTACTCGACGACGAACTTCTTGAGCTCCACCGAGAATGGCAGGTCCTGCAGCAGCACGCCAGTGGGTTGGGGCAGGATGGCGGTTCCTCCGATGGTGCCCTCAGTCACCAGCAGGTTGCCGCGGAAAGTCGGGTTGCTGGGCGAGAGGCGGTGCTGGGCTGGAACGTCGGCAATCAGGCCACCACCGGTGAAAGCCTCCTTGCCGTTGAACCACATCTGCGCCTTGACCATCAGGTTGCCGTCCAGCAGGCCACCGATGCAGATCATCACGATGGCGCTGTGTGCGGCGATGTAGCCCAGCTTGTTGGCGGCGCCGGCCTTGGCTGCCACCATCCAGCCCTCACCCGCGGGCGTCTCCCTTGCCTGAAGGCGCACTTTCCAGCCGGAAGCGACCAGTTGCTGACCCATGCGGTGGGCCGCACCTTCGGGCTGCTCTTCGGTCAATGCGCTCTCCGCACGGTGCGGAAACGCCTTGAGGCTCTGTTCGCGGATGCCTTCCTTGAACACCTTGAAGTCGGCAAAGATCTTCGGCGTGGTGCGGGCAATGCACAGGCTGGTGCTGACCACCAGGAACGCCAGAATCAGCAGAAACCACCAGGCGCTGTAGACCGAAAACAGGCTGGCCGAGGCGAACACATCGGCCCAGAACGGACCGAACTGGTTCACATAGTTGTTGGCCGGTTCGTGCTGCTTGACGACCGTGCCGATCACCGACGCGATGCAGATCACGGTCAGCAGCGAAATGGCAAACCGCATGGACGACAGCAACTCGACCCATTCGCTCAGCCAGCGCGACCCGCTGCGCAACTGTAGACCTTCGGTGGAAACACTCATGAGACGAACTGGCTGTGATGGGCAAAAAAAAGGGCGGCGCCGGGTGCCCGGCCTCCGCCCTCATCTGATGAACTTTCGGCCCATCGGTTCCTTGGCGGTGTCACCGCGCCGATTGTGCCGTTAAATATTAAAGTTGGCTTATATACCCCTTCGATCCGGGGGTTTGCCAGTCCGGCTCAGCGCAGGCCCGCAATGTAGTCGGCGACGGCCTTGATTTCCTGTTCGGTCATGTGGGCTGCAATCTGGCTCATCTGGACACTGTTCTTGCGCACGCCGTCACGGAACTGGCGCATCTGGTCAACGGTGTATTCGGCGTGCTGGCCGGCCAAGCGAGGATACTGGGCCGGAATGCCGGCACCGTTGGGGCTGTGGCAGCCGGCACAGGCGGCGATCTGGCGATCGGAAATGCCTCCGCGGTAAATGCGCTCACCCAGCCGCACCAGATCTTTGTCCTGGGCAAAGCCAGGGGTGGCTTTCTGACTGGCCAGCCAGTAGGCGATATTGCGCATGTCTTCATCCGACAGCGACGAGGCAAAACCGGCCATGATGGCGTTCTGGCGTTTGCCGGACTTGTATTCCTGCAGCTGCTTGATCAGGTACTCGGGGTGCTGCTGGGCCAGCTTGGGGTTGGCCGGGGTGGTCGAATTGCCGTCAGCCGCATGACAGGCGACGCAGACCTGGCCGAACTGGGCCGCTCCCCTGGCCAGATCGGGCTTGGCCGTCTGGGCGTGGACACCAAAGGACAGGGCTGCAGCGGCAGCGCAAAGAAGCGAGACGGGCAATTTCATGACTGGGCTGGCGTCGGCTGGCGACGGAATCGGTTGAAGAAGTGCACGTGGGAAGCGGCAAACCGCATGATTTTACAATGACCCACCGGGAAAACCCCCAATGACCGACCGCACCACTCCAGCCCCCTCCTCGCCCGCTGCATCCTCCGCACCCGACGCCGACGTCCGGTCCATGCACAGCTGGCTGCACACAGCCCGATTCCTGACCACGGCGCCGAAGCTTGAACACCTGCCACCGCTTGCCGTTCCCGAGGTGGCGTTCGTGGGCCGGTCCAACGCCGGCAAGTCCACTTGCATCAACACGCTGACCCAGCAGCGCCGACTGGCCTTTGCCTCCAAGACCCCCGGCAGGACCCAGAGCATCAATCTCTTCTCGCTGGGTCGCAAGGGCGAGACCGATGCGGTTCTGGCCGACCTGCCGGGTTATGGCTACGCAGCCGTCCCGCGCGAGGCCAAGCTGCGTTGGCAGCGCGTCATGGGCAACTATCTGCTGACCCGCCCCAATCTGGCCGGCGTGGTGATGCTGGTCGACCCGCGCCAGGGGCTGACCGAACTGGACGACCTGCTTCTCGAAGCCATCCGACCCCGGGTGGAACAAGGGCTTCCCTTTCTGGTGCTGCTGACCAAGTCCGACAAGCTCAACCACGCGGAGGCGCAAAAAGCCCTTTCCATTGCACGGCTGCAGACCGGAGGCGGACAGGCCCTGCTTTTCTCCGCGCTGAAGCGAAAGGGCCTGGATGACGTCGCCCGACTGCTGTGGCAGTGGACAAGAGGCTGGACACCAGCGCCAGAGGACGAAGCGGCGACCCCCACTCAGCCGTAGGCCGGCGGCTCTCCGGGCGGACGGGTCTTGAAGCGCTTGTGCACCCAGTAGTACTGCTCGGGGAAACCCCGTATGTGGCCTTCGAGCTCCTGGTTCATGCGTGCGGCGTCCGCCTGGACATCACGCGTCGGATAGGCATCCCAGGCCGGGTGTACCGTGACCTCATAACCTTGCGGTGTCATGCGACTGACCACGGGGACCACCCGCGCATCGGCCAGCCGGGCAAACCGGGAAAGTGATGTCAGGGTGGCCGTCTGGATACCGAAAAAAGGCACAAAGACGGAATCCCTCGGGCCATGGTCCATGTCGGGCAGCAGGTAGAGCGGCATGCCCGCCCTCAGGGCAGCGACCAGCGGCTTGAGGCCCTGCCGGCGAGCCACGATATGCGGATGGCCAAAGCGCTGGCGGCCCTGTGCCATCCAGCGGTCGACATCGGCATTGAGCTGGGCCGCATAGATGCCGCAGCAGCGGCGCTGCAAGTGGACGGTCAGCGCGGTCCATCCGGCATCCATGCCCACAAAATGCGGGGCGAACAGAACCGTGGGTGCATCGCCATCGAGCTGCTGCAGCGCACCCTGCAGGCGCAGACGTCCCTTAACGAGTTCTTCAGATCCGCCCCACAGCCAGCCTCGGTCCAGCCAGGCCTGGGCAAACAACACAAAGTGCTGGCGCACGGCGCGCCGCACTTGGGCTTCCGTGTGCTGGGGGAAACACAGTCGCCAGTTGGTTCGGGCGATCTCGCGTCGACGGCGCACCAGCCTGTGCAGGATCACACCGAGCAGCCAGCCCACGGCTCGCAACCAGGACAGTGGCAGCCGACCGAGCAGACGCATGACCGCCAGTCCGGCTCGACTGAGCCAGCCTGTCAAGCCTGGGGTGGGCGAGCGATGGGGCTCGAACGCCGCGCTCACCGGACATGCCTCCGTGCGGCCACCTGCCGAACTGAGCGAACGCGGCGCGTCTTGTCAGCATTCATGCGGCGACTCCCCCAAGATGGGCCTCGGTCCGGGGTTTCTTGTAGCGGTCGTAGGCCCACAGGTACTGGCGCGGGCATTCCCGGATCAGGTCTTCCATGGCCTGATTGATGGCGCGGGCCGAGGCGAGCGAATCGTCGGGGTCGTGCCGGGTCAGCGGGCCAGGGAAAGGGCGAACATGGAGCAGGAATCCGCGCCCCCAACTCAGCCGTTCACCCCAGATCAGCACCACCTGGGCGCCCGCACTGAGCGCCAGACGCGCCGACAAGGTCATGGTGTAGGCTTCACGGCCGAAAAAATCGGCCCAGACGCCTTGGCCCTGCGGGGGCACCTGATCGGGCAGCAGGCCCACCGCCTGCCCACTGCGCAACGCCTTGATCAGTTGCTTGACGCCTGCCATGGTGGTGCTGGCCGTGTCCAGGCACGGCCGGCGCCTCGCCTGCGCCAGCAGAGGGCGCAGCCAGGCCTGGCGAGCCGGCCGAAACAGGACGGTGATGGGCTGTCGTGCCCCGAAGCGGGCGGCGTAGGCCTGCGCCGTGATTTCAAAGCAGCCGA
>SBFU01000091.1 GCA_006227785.1 Burkholderiales bacterium | reverse complement strand
GGGGAGTTCACGGTGAACATTGCCTTGATCAGGAACCGCCTGCCTGTCCTGGGGCTCGTGCTGGCGCCGGTTCAAGGGATGCTGTTTGCCGGTGGCCCCCGGCTGGGCGCCTGGATGGAAACAGGCGGCTCTCGCCAGGACATCAGGGTCCGGGAGGTGCCAGCGGCAGGCCTGACGGTGGTGGCCAGCCGGTCGCATGGCGACGCGGCCGCGCTGGACGCCTTCCTGGAGGGTTATCGTGTGGCTGCCGTGACCTGTGCTGGTTCTTCCATCAAGCTGTGCCAGGTGGCGCGTGGTGAGGCTGATGTCTACCCTCGCCTGGGCCGAACCATGGAATGGGACATCGCGGCCGGCCATGCCGTGTTGCTGGGTGCCGGGGGCACTTTGTTGACGCGGGATGGCCATCCGCTGGTCTACGGAAAGCCTGGGTACGAAAACCCGCATTTCGTGGCCTGGGGCCGGCCACCGGCCGCCGATTGAGGCAGAGACCAGCAGACTGGCGCGGATGGGGTTGGACAGAGCTGGTCGAGGTGGGAATGGGGCGGTCAGGATCCTTTTGTCCTGGCGGGCTCCGCGCGGGTCCAGCCCCGCGACATGATGCCCACCAGAAAGGCCAGTCCATCCCCGGTCAGGGTGACCAGCCGCATGCTGATGCCCAGGCCGACGGCGGCACCGGGGCCCACCACGGGTGTCAGCAGCACCACCATCATGGCCTCGCGCACGCCAAGCCCACCCGGCGCACCCGGTACGACGTAACCGACCAGCCAGGCCGCAGTGAACAGGAATGTCAGTGGAAGCAAGGGCGCCTGCTCCACCTGGAACAACCAGACGGCTTGCGCCTGGAGCGCCAGGCCAAGCACAAAAAAGCACACTGCCATCAGCGCTGACACGGCCAGAGCGGTGCCCAGACGCGGGGGTGCCAGGGGCTTGCCACCTCCGACACGGGCACTGAGGGCCGGTGCCATCCGGTTGAGCAGGTGGATGCCCAGCCAGGGGCCGGCCAGCAGCAGGCATGCCACCGCACCCAGTTCGACGATGCCGACCTGTGGCATCGACAGGCGCGCGCTGCTGTCGAGATAGAAGAGCAACGCCAGAGCGGAAAACCCGGCCCCGATCGCCAGAGTCCAGGCCATCTCGATGAGCAGGGTGCCTGCGGTCACTCCCATGGGCACCCCTGCCGTGCGACCCATGACGGCCCGGCCAGCGAAGTGGCCCACATTGCCCGGCAGGTACTTGCCAATCTGCGAGATGGCCACGATCTGCATCGCCTGGTGTGCTGGCAGCCGGATCGACTGGTCCCGCAGCAGCAGCATCCACATCAGCCCGATGAAAGCCGATGTCGTGGCAATGCCAACGGCTGCCAGGGCAAAGACGGCCAAGGTGGCCGCTCCCCATTCGATAGGCGGGATGTCGGCAAACCGCCTCACCACTTCGCGCACGAAGTAGGCGCTTGCCAATGCCACCAGCACCCAGGACAGACGGCGCAGCCAGCGCTGGGCGGTTGACGGGGGCGTTTTCATGGCAAGCTGGCGTTGACGCCCGCACCCGGAGAAGGTGCGGTGTCGGCGCGCGGATCAGGCCTCGCGCTCGTTGAGCAAGTCGGCGATGCGCTTGCCGGCCAGGATCGAGTGATCCATGTTGTAGTACTGCCAGTCACCGAACCGCCCGCAGGGGTGGATGTCGATGCTGATCAGCCAGTCGTGGATGGTCTTGACGTTCTGCTCGTAGTCGAGGTCGTAGATCACGTAGGCCGGGTCCACGGTCAGCACGTCGGCGGCCAGCACCTCGTCGTCCGGACGCATGATCTTGGCTTTGATCAGGCCATCGATGGTGGCCTGGATCAGGGCCTCCCGTCCTTGCACCCGCAGCGGGCGGTGCTTGGAGTAGGAGATCTCGCAGCAGACCGAACTGGTGCCGGGCGGGCAGGTCTTTTCTGATGCGTTGCGGGGGAAGCTGATCCGGTGGAAGATGAAGTCCTCGGCTTCGTGGAAGTACAGCCAGTGGTAGGGACTCATGTCCGGCCGGTTGATACCGATGTTGACGCACTCGATCTGGTTGAACTGCAGGCCATTGATGGCGTCCAGCACATGCTGCGGAATGTCGTCGATGAAGTGGGGCAGATGGGTCAGCGACAGGGTGTAGACCAGGTTCTGGTAGCCCACCACCTTGCCAGTGTTGAAGGTGACCTGCTTGGCCTTGGGGTCGATCCTGGTGACCGTGTGGTTGAGGTGGATGTTCTTCACACCCTTGGCCAGCGCCACCGGCAGCGATTCGATGGCGCCCTCGATGGGGTACCAGAACTCCTGGTTGAACCCGGTGCGGTCCTCTTCGTGCTGCAGTGCGCCGCGCAGGACAGCCTCGAAGTCAGGCTCAGGCACGCGCCGGTCGATCCAGCTGAAGTTCATGTACTTCGGGTCGATGGTCCAGATCCGTTCGGCGTACGGAATCATCAGCTGTTCGGCGATGCCCTTGCCGAAGCGCCAGTACATCCACTCACGGTAGTTCTGCGGCTTGGGACGGTCCGGGTTGCGCAGGACCTCGACCAGGCCACTGAGGCACTCGATCACATCCTGCGCCGGCAGGCCGTACAGGTGGGCCTGGTAGGGGAACTGCGTGTACAGGTCGTACTTGCCGTGGTAGATGAAGGCCTTGCGCTTCTTGATCTCCAGGTTGCCCTTGAGCAGGGTGTGGATCAGTTCGTGCGCGTACGGGTTGACCGTGTAGAGGATGTGCGGGGCGTAGTCGAACAGGAAGCCGTTGACCTCTTCGGAGCGGCACAGGCCACCGACCTCGTGCAACTTCTCGTAGACCTGATAGTCGCCGTTCTTGAGGTGGTAGCCGGTGCTCAGGCCGGTCAGGCCTGCGCCCAGGATGAGGTTCTTCGTTTGTTCCATGAGGTTCTCTCTCGGTTTCTTGCTGCCGCAACCGGTGGATGCCGGCCGGCTTCAGGCGCGCCGCAACACGCTGCGAATGATCTGTTCCAGGCTCCGACCCAGCTGTTCGATGGTGGAGTTGGCGAGAAAGGTCTCGTAACCCTTGCGGGCCATCGATTCACGCAGCTGAGGGTCGTTCTTCAGTTCCAGAATGGCATCGGCCAGGGCGCGGGGGTTGGAGGGCTCGACCAGATAGGCGCTCTCGCGGTGGTGCAGCAACTCCTGCACCGGCTCGTTGCGCCGGGTGACGATGGGCTTTCCCATGCCGATGGCTTCGATCACCTTGTTGGTCATGACCAGCTTGGCACGCGCATTGTCGCCGAAGATCCCAAGGCACACATCGGCGCGGGACATATGGACGGCGAGGTCGGCGTAGGGAACCGTGTCGATGAAGTTGACGTTGCGGATGCCGATATCGCGCGCATGCTGCATGTCTTCGGCGTAGGTGATGCCTTTGCCGATGATCTGGAAGCTCACGCCGTCGTTTTCGAGCAGTTTTGCTGCGTCCAGGATGGTACGCACACCATGGAACGGTGAGAACTCGCCATGGAAATGGACCAGGAAGCCATCGTGCGGTTGGTCGGGCTCGCGCGGGTAGATGGCCGAGTCGTCCACCGCCAGAAACACACGGCGCATCCTGGCGGTGCTGGAGCCAATGATCTTGCAGAAGTGCTCGACCATGAATTGCGTGTCCAGGATGGACACGCTGGACGATTTGTAGGAGAGCCAGTCCGCGAATGCGTAGACCTTGGCCATGAACGTGCCCGGCTGTGTCTTGGCGCGGTCGAACACCATCGTTTCATAGGTGCCGATGTACATGTCGAACACGATGGGCTTCCAGGTCAGCAGGCGGATGAAGGGCACCAGCAACTGACCGTAGAAGCCGACCAGCACGACGTCGCACTGCGGGGCCTTGAGCAGGGTCTGCCAGAGCAGTCGGGGGTAGTGGCGGAAGGATCGGTCCGGAGGCAGCACGGTCGTCACATCGATCCCCTGCTGGCGCAGCGCATGGGCCACGATCCGGGTGCGCGAGTAGGTGGCCTCTCGCCCGGCCACATAAAGTACTTTCATGCAGGTCTTTTCAGGGAGCCGTCACCCCGTGTGGATCGGCTCCCGGTTCGGTTCAGAAACGGATGCGGGTCAGCAGGTTGAAACGCTGGTCGTCCTGACCCTCGCCGCGAATGGCGGCAAAGGTGGCCAGCATGTCGACCTGGCGGGTCAGCTGAAGTTGTGCGTCAAGTTGCAGCTGTGTCTGGCGCAGTGCAGGGCGAGCGATGCTCTCGCGCTGAATGGCGCCGATGCCACCGGTCTCGCGCATCGAAATCTGGACCGGATCACGCTGGAGGCTTGCGCGGTGCCATACGCTGGCCGACAGCTGCAGGCTGCGCTGTCGGCCCAGGTCGATCGATCCGGATTGGATGTCCAGTCCCAGCGCCGACTGCCATTCGGCAGCGCGGCGCGCGCTGTACTGCACGTCGGTGGTGTAGAGCGAGCGACCCAGCATCGGATCCAGCCGATGGCTCAGGTGGGTGACCGACACCCAGGGAGACAGCCACACACCACCCTGGCGCGAGGTGTGCCGCAGCTTTTGCTCGAACGACCAGGTGGTGCCTGTGCCCGTGTTGGTGAAGCGGTCGTTGAGCAGGTCGTCGAACTTGTGGTTTTCGTAGCGCGTACGCAGATGGGCGGCGTGCGCGGTCAGGTTGAAGTCGCCGAAAGCCTGCTGCCAGTAGAACGAGGTCGTGCTGAAGTCGTTCTTCTGGGCCAAAGGAGAGAACTGGTCGCTGAAATAGCGCGGGTTGCCGGCATGGCTGAAGGCCATGCCGAAGCGGCCGCTTCGCAGACCTGTTTCTCCATGGGGGCGGTAGCTCATGGCCAGCCCGCTTCGCACCGGATCGGACTGACGGGACAGGCTGTCCGCATTGAGGCGGGCCAGGTGTCCGATGGCAGTGGAAGGATCGAAACCGGAGCCGGATCCAGCCCGCTTCAGGTTGCCCAGCGCGTGCAGCTGCAGGCCGGATCTGGGTTGCTTGCGGTCGGCATAGCTGAGCACCAGCAGTTCGCGATCGATGTCCTGGTTCAGAAGGGCGGCGGCCTGGGCGCCCGCAGACACGGTGCTGGCCCATTCCCAGCCGCGGGTGAGGTAGTGCTCGAAAGTGCGCGAGATGACGGTCTGACCGCGGTTGCCGAAATGGGTGCCGTCGAAGTAGAGGTAGTCGACGGCCGAGCCCGCCCGACTGTAGGAAGTCACGTTGGTGAAGCCGAACCGTGTCGGATTCTCGAAGATGCGGTTGATGACCGTGTAGAGGTCAACGGCCACGATGTTCAGGTTGGCATTGGCCTGTTCGGCCACGAAATTGTTCCAGTCCACCACCTGACCGGCGGTGCTGTCGCTCGCATTCGGGTTGCGGCTCCAGTCATGGATCTGGGTCACGAAGATGCGGTTGCGACCGTTCGTGGCACCCGCCGCGATCAGCTGGTTGATGCCGTCGAAGTAGCCTGCCCGGGCGGCCCTCAGGTTGTCCGTGCTGCCGTTGCGTCCGATGTCGTTGTAGCCGAAGTAGACGACGGAGAGGTCGCCATCTCCCATGGGTGTGCCACTGGCCCGGAATGTGTCGACCTGCTTGTCGAAAGCCGTGGTTGTGCCCTTGGCTGCGCGCGCGCCGCCAATGGCATAGATCTCCAGATCGTCGGCGCGTCCCCGTCCGTAGAGTTCCTTGGCCCAGTTGAGGGTGCGCCGGGTCTCCGTGAAGTCCAGTGCCGAGAAGCTGTCACCGAAGACCCGGAGGGTGCCCACCCGGACCTCATCGTAGGAGCGAGCGCCGGCCGGGGCAAACGGGTTGTTCACCAGCGAGCCGGGCGGGGCATCGCCCTGCTTGCCCCCCGAGCTCGAGCAGGCGGCCAGGGTCAGACTCAGCAGGATGACCGAGCAGAGAGCGGTGCGGCGGAGGTTCGGCGTCATGGCAGGAACAGGGTGAAGCGAAAGGAGCACAGGGGGACGGTGGCGGTGGCTTCAGTCGCTTTCGAACAGGTCACGGGTGAACACCTTGTCGCGCACGTCGTACAGCGCCGGTGTCATGCGGTTGGCGATGATGAGGTCACAGGACCGCTTGAAGCTGTCAAGGTCACGCACAACCCGCGAGTTGTAGAACTCGTCGTCCTGCAGGGCCGGTTCGTAGACCACGACTTCGA
>SBFU01000250.1 GCA_006227785.1 Burkholderiales bacterium | reverse complement strand
CACCATGAAGGCGGTGGCCCAGGCATCGGCCAGGGCCACATTGGGCGCGATCACGCTCACCGATGCCGGAGGATGGGCCACCGGATAGCCACTGACCGGGTCGATCACGTGGGAGAAGCGCCTTCCTTCCAGTTCGAAGAAATTTCGGTAATTGCCCGAAGTCGCCAGGGCGCCTTCGCCCAGCTTCACGCGCGCCAGGATGCGGCCACTGACCCCAGGGTCCGGCGCCTCGATACCGATACGCCACGGACCGCCGGCAGGCCCCTGGCCCAGGGTGGCCACCTCACCGCCGATTTCAACCATGAAGTGCTCCACCCCTTGCGCGCGAATGACCCCGGCGATGAGGTCGACACCATAGCCCTTGGCAATGGCGGAAAAATCCAGACGCAGTGGTGCGCTCTTGCGCAGCTGGCCGGGCGCTGGCTGCTCGATGGCATCAAGCCGCCCTCGGGCGGCCTCGATGTCAGCGGGCTCTGGCAGCCGGGTCAGGGGCTGCTGCGGTTTGGGCCAGCCAAAACCCCACAGGTTGACCAGGGCCCCCACGGTGGGATCGAAGGCACCTCCACTGGCCTGGTGCACCTGCCGCGACAGCGACAACATGCGCTCGAAGTCGGCATCCGCAGACACAAGCTGGCCCACCGGTGCCTCGTTGAAGGCGGTGATGAGGGAGTCCGGCCGGTAGGTCGAGAGGCTGGCGTTGAGCGCCTCCAGACGGGCATCGATGGCGCGCTGCAGGGACTGGCTGTCGTGGTCGCGCTTGGGAGGCCTGAACCGGATGTGGTAGCGCGTCCCCATGGTCGCGCCCTCGAACTGCTGGTACGGCTGCTCACGGGCACAGCCACCGAGGCCGACCGTGGCGGCCAGCGGCAACAGGGCCAGCAGGCTGACCGCCTGGCGACGGTGCATGGACAGGCGCTTTCCTGGCGACTCAACCGCCGAAGTCGTCGAGCATGATGTGCTCGTCCTCGACGCCCAGATCCTTGAGCATCTTGATGACCGAAGCATTCATCATGGGCGGACCGCACATGTAGAACTCGCAGTCTTCGGGCGCCGGGTGGTCCTTGAGATAGCTCTCGTAGACCACGTTGTGGATGAATCCGGTCGGCCCGGTCCAGTTGTCCTCGGGCAGCGGGTCCGACAGGGCCAGGTGCCAGCTGAAGTTCTCGTGCTTGCGGGCCAGCTCGTCGAACTCTTCAACGTAAAAGGTCTCACGCAGGCTGCGGGCGCCATACCAGAAGCTGATCTTGCGCTTGCTGTCGAGCCGCTTGAGCTGATCGAAGATGTGCGACCGCATGGGCGCCATACCGGCACCTCCGCCGATGAACACCATCTCGTTGTCGGTTTCCTTGGCGAAGAATTCACCATAGGGTCCCGAGACCCTGACCTTGTCCCCCGGCTTGAGCGAAAACACCCAGGATGACATCTTGCCGGGCGGAATGCCCTTGCTGCCCGGTGGCGGGGACGCCACCCGGATGTTGAACTTGATCAGGCCCTTCTCTTCGGGGTAATTGGCCATCGAGTAGGCCCGGATCACCGTTTCGTCCACCTTGGAGACGTTGTCGAACACCTTGAAGCGGTCCCAGTCGCCACGGTACTCATCCGGAATGTCGAATTCCTTGTAGTCGACCACGTGCGGCGGGCACTCCAGCTGCACGTAACCGCCGGCACGGAAGTCCACACTCTCGCCTTCGGGGATCTTGAGCACGAGCTCCTTGATGAAGGTGGCCACGTTGTCGTTGGACAGCACCGTGCAGTCCCACTGCTTGACGCCGAAGAACTCGGGCTCGACCTCGATCTTCATGTTCTGCTTGACCGGCACCTGGCAGGCCAGGCGGGCGTGGTCACGGATCTCGCCGCGGGTGAAGTGCTGTTCTTCGACCGGGAGGATGGCGCCGCCACCTTCCATGACATGGCAGCGGCACTGCGCACAAGTGCCGCCTCCGCCACAGGCCGACGACAGGAAAATGCCCTCGTTGGCCAGGGTCTGCAGCAGCTTGCCGCCGGCCGGCACGGTGAGGGTGCGCTCAGGGTCGCCATTGATCTCGATCTTCACGTCGCCACTGCTCACCAGGTGCGATCGTGCATACAGGATCACGAACACCAGCGCCATGATCATGACGGTGAACATCGCCACACCGCCCGCAATCGTGGTCACATCCATCTTTGCTGTTCCTTGATGTCGACGGGTTGGGGGTCAGATCGACATGCCGCCGAAGGACATGAAGCCCAGCGACATCAGACCGACCGTGATGAAAGTGATGCCCAGGCCCCGCAAGCCTTCGGGCACATCGCTGTACTTGAGCTTCTCGCGGATGCCGGCCAGAGCGGCAATGGCCAGCAGCCAGCCGATACCGGCACCCAGTCCGTAAACGACGCTTTCGCCGAAGCGGTAGTCGCGCTCGACCATGAACAGGGCCGCGCCCAGGATGGCGCAGTTGACCGCAATCAGGGGCAGAAACACACCCAGCGCGTTGTAAAGCGCGGGCACGTACTTGTCGAGGAACATCTCCAGGATCTGGACCACGGCCGCAATCACACCGATGTAGACGAGAAAACCCAGAAAGCCCAGATTCACGTCCGGCAGGCCTGCCCAGGCCAGCGCGCCATCCTTGAGCAGGTTCTGGTAGATCAGGTTGTTCAGCGGTGTGGTGATGCCCAGCACCACCACCACGGCCACCCCGAGGCCAACGGCTGTCTCCACCTTCTTGGACACGGCCAGGAAGGTGCACATGCCCAGAAAGAAAGCCAGCGCCATGTTCTCGATGAACACGGCGCGGATCAGCAGCGCGATGTAGTGTTCCATCAGTGGGCCTCCAGGGATTTCGATTGCGGCGCCATCGTCAGCTCCTTCTTCTCGACCTGCTGACGCTTCCAGCTGCGCAGGATCCAGATGAAGCCGCCAATGATGAAGAAGGCACTGGGGGGAAGGAGGAACAAGCCGTTGGGCACATACCAGCCGCCGTTTTCCACCGTGGGCAGCACGGTCATGCCCAGCAAGGTGCCGCTGCCCAGGATCTCACGAACCACGGCCACGAACACGAGCACGGCGCTGTAGCCCAGTCCGTTGCCGATGCCATCCAGGAAGCTGGGCAACGGCGGATTGCTCATGGCAAAGGCTTCGGCGCGGCCCATCACGATGCAGTTGGTGATGATCAGGCCGACGAACACCGACAGCGATTTGGCAATGTCGTAAGCCACCGCCTGCAGGATCTGGTCAACCACGATCACCAGCGAGGCGATGATGGTCATCTGCACGATGATGCGGATGTTGGCCGGGATGTGGTTGCGGATGATCGAAATGAACAGATTGGAAAACGCCGTCACCGACGTCAGCGCGATACACATGACCAGCGCCGTGGCCAGGCTGGTGGTGACCGCCAGTGCCGAGCAGATGCCCAGGATCTGCAGGGCGATGGGGTTGTTGACGAAGATGGGTTCGAGCAGGACTTTCTTGCTGTCGGTTGCCATGGGGGTCATCCTTTCTTGGCCTGGAGCTGGGCGATGAACGGGCCGTAACCGCGCTCGCCCAGCCAGAACCGGATCATGTTGTTGACACCTTTGCTGGTCAGCGTCGCACCGCTGAGACCATCGATTTCGCCCGGGCCCCCAGCCCGCCCCTTGACCACGGCCAGCCCCACGCTGCCATCGTCCTTGTAGGCGGCCTGGCCAACCCACTGGGCGCGCCAGTCGTCGTTTTCCACCTTGGCGCCCAGGCCCGGCGTTTCCTTGTGCTCATAGTAGGAAAGCCCGCGCACGGTCTTCAGGTCGCCCTCCAGCACCAGAAAGCCGTACATGGCTCCCCACAGGCCGGCGCCGTTGATGGGAAGGACCAGCAGGTCGGTTTCGCCGCGGTCGTTCTGGCGCAGGTAGACGGTGGCGAACGTGGCCTGCCGCTGGATGCCGGCCGGATCGTCGCCGCGCAGCGAGCGGGACAGCGCAGGGTTGCGGGCGGCGTTGCGGGCTTCGTAGGTGCGGGGGTCGATGCCCGCCTGCCGGAGCTCATCCTCGGTGGCAAAGCGGCCCTCGACCACATTGACCAGGCGCAGCTCGAACTGATCGAAGAGGCGCTGGATGTCCGCGCGGCTCTGGCCCGGTTGCAAGAGGCCGGCGGCCGACAACACATTGCGGTTGCGGTCCAGCACCTTGTTGGCATCCTGCATGGGCTTGAGACCCACGGCGGCCACCGAGACCATGACGGAGCAAACCAGGCACAGCGTGAGCGCCACGGTCAGCGTCTTCTTGATGGAGTCTTGCTTACTGCCCATAACGCAGCTTCCTCCGCTTGATGTTGGCCTTGATCACGAAATGGTCGATCAGGGGAGCGAACAGGTTGGCGAACAGGATGGCCAGCATCATGCCCTCGGGAAAGGCGGGGTTGACCACGCGGATCAACACCACCATGAGCCCGATGAGGGCACCAAACAGCCATTTGCCGGTGTTGGTCATGGAGGCCGACACCGGGTCGGTGGCCATGAAGATCATGCCAAAGGCAAAGCCGCCCAGCACGAAATGCCACCAGAACGGCATGGCCATCATGGGGTTGCTGCCGGAACCGATGGCGTTGAACAGCAGGCTGGTGGCCACCATGCCGAGAAACACGCCGCTGACGATGCGCCAGGACGCAATGCCGGTCCACAACAGCACGGCGCCGCCCAGCAGGATGGCGAAGGTCGAGACCTCGCCGATGCTGCCCTGCATGTTGCCGAAAAACGCGTCAAACCAGGTCAGCGAGCCGCCCCAGGGATGGGCCATCGCCTCAATGCCGCCGGCGGCGGCCTGACTCAGGGCGGTGGCCCCGCTGAATCCGTCCACCGCTGTCCAGACACCATCCCCCGAGATCTCGGCCGGATAGGCAAAGAACAGGAAGGCCCGGCCGGTCAGCGCCGGGTTCAGGAAGTTCTTGCCGGTACCACCGAACACCTCCTTGCCCACCACCACACCGAAGCTGATGCCCAGCGCCACCTGCCACAGCGGGATATCGGGTGGCAGGATGAGCGCGAACAGCACCGAGGTGACGAAAAAGCCTTCGTTGATTTCGTGGCCACGCACGCTGGCAAACAGCACCTCCCAGAAACCGCCGACGATGAAGGTGACGGCGTAAATGGGCAGAAAGTAGGCGGCACCGTGCCAGAAGTTGTCCCACCAGTTGGCGGCGTCGTAACCGGCCGCCAGTCCGATGAACCAGCCGCGCCAGCCAGCCACCTCGGCGATACCCATCTGGGCCATGGCCGTGTTGGCCTGGAGACCGACGTTGTACATGCCCCAGAACATGGCCGGGAAGGTGCACAACCAGACGGTGATCATGACCCGTTTGAGGTCGATGCCATCGCGCACATGGGCGCCACTGTGCGTGACGCTTTTGGGCGAATAGAAGATGGTGTCGACCGCTTCGTACAGCGCATAGAAGCGGTTGTATTTGCCCCCTTTGACGAAATGGGGCTCCAGGCGGTCCAGGAGTGAGCGCAATGCTTTCATGCTCAACCTTCTTTCTCGATGCGGGTGAGGTTGTCGCGCAGAATGTCGCCGTACTCGTACTTGCCTGGACAGACGTAGGTGCACAGCGCCAGGTCTTCTTCGTCGAGTTCGAGCGCACCCAGCTGTTCGGCCACCTCCAGGTCGCCGACGATGAGCGAACGCAACAGCTGCGTGGGCAGCACATCCAGCGGCATGACCTTCTCGTAGGCCCCGATGGGCACCATGGCCCTGGGCGATCCGTTGGTGCTGGTGTTCATGGCAAAGCGCTTGCCCGACATGAACTGGGACAGGTAGATGCGCATGGCCGAGAAGCGGTCCGCACCAGGCGAGAGCCAGCCCATGAAGGCCCGGTCATGCCCTTCGGGCAGCACCGAGACGTGCAGGTGGTAGCGACCCAGAAAGCCCATGTGCCCGCTGGCTGTGCGCCCGGAGAGCACCGAACCCGACACGGTGCGTTGCACGCCAGGCTGCAGTTCGCCCTGGGTCAGCTGGGACAGGTCCGCGCCGACCCGCGTGCGCAGCAGGCGGGGCTTGCGCACCGACGGGCCAGCCAGGGCCACCACCCGAGTCAGGTCCAGCCGCCCGGTGGTGAACAGCCGTCCGATGGCAATCGCGTCCTGGTAATGGAGGCTCCAGACCTGGCGCTGGCGGC
>SBFU01000045.1 GCA_006227785.1 Burkholderiales bacterium | reverse complement strand
CTGGCAGGCACCGATGCCGATGACGCAGCCGGGCTGCGCCGGGCACGAAGACCATGCCCCGCCTGTTTCCACAACTCGGCCAGGTCGGCGCTGCCAATGCCCACCGCGTGCGCCAGATCGTCCAGCAACTGGCGCTTGAGCGCGCCCTCGGGCAAGGCGACCCAGAGCGGTCGTGCCTGAGCCGCCAGTCGGGCCCGCCCTTCGGCGCTGTCGCGATCGCAATCGGTTGCCGCCACCTCCAGCAGGAACCGGGACAGGGGCAGGGCCTCCTTGACGCAGCGAGAGAACGCGGCTTCACCATGGGCCCGGATGTAGCTGTCCGGGTCGTGCTCGGCCGGCAGGAACAGAAACTTCACGCTGCGCGTGTCGGTGGCCAGGGGCAGGGCGGCGTCCAGGGCCTTGCGGGCGGCCCGCCGTCCGGCCGCATCACCATCGAAACTGAACACCACCGCGTCGGTGAAGCGGAACAGCTTCTGCACATGGTCTGGCGTGCAGGCGGTGCCCAGCGTCGCCACCGCGTTGGCAAAGCCCAGCTGGGCCAGCGCCACCACGTCCATGTAGCCCTCGGTCACCAGCGCATAGCCGTGCTGGCGAATGGCGGTGCGGGCCTCGAACAGCCCATACAGTTCGCGTCCCTTGCTGAAAACCGGGGTTTCAGGTGAGTTCAGGTACTTGGGTTCGCCCTTGTCCAGCACCCGTCCGCCAAATCCGATGCACTCGCCCTTGACGTTGCGGATCGGGAACATGATGCGGTCGCGGAAGCGGTCATAGCGTTTGGAATCGCCGGCCGCATCCTTTTCGTCCTCGTGTTCGATCACCAGACCCGACTCGACCAGCAGCGGCTCGGTGTAGTCGGGAAACACGCCCGCCAGGTGGCGCCAGCCCTCGGGCGCGTAGCCCAGCCCGAAGGTCTTGGCGATCTGTCCGGTCAGACCCCGGCGCTTGAGGTAGTCGACCGCCCGCGGCGAAGCCTTGAGGTCCTTCTGGTAGGCCTTGGCGGCCTTCTCCAGCACATCGGTCAGGGTGGCCTGCTTCTGGCGCATCTGGGCAGCGCGCTCGCGGTCCTGAGGCGATGCCTCGTCTTCCGGCACCTGCAGGCCGACCTGGCCGGCCAGTTCCTTGACCGCCTCGACAAAGTTCATGCCGGTGTGTTCCATCAGGAAGCCGATGGCGTTGCCATTGGCGCCACAGCCAAAGCAGTGGTAGAACTGCTTGGAGGGGCTGACGCTGAACGAGGGCGACTTTTCGCCATGGAAGGGGCACAGGCCCATGAAATTGGCACCCCCCTTCTTGAGCTGCACGTACCGGCCCACCACCTCGACCACATCGACGCGGCTGAGCAGCTCCTGGATGAAGGACTGGGGGATCGCCATCGGGGTATTCTCTCGCAATGGCGCATCCACAACAGGAGACAAGAACATGAATCCCGAGACCGCTGCCCACATGTATGACCGGGACCTGCCGCGCAACGAGGCCAACTTTGCGCCCCTGTCGCCGCTGAGCTTCATCGAGCGAACGGCCGAGGTCTACCCCGACCGGCTGGCCATCGTTCACGGCAGCCTGCGCCAGACCTGGAGTCAGACCTATGCCCGCTGTCGCCGGCTGGCCAGCGCCCTGCAGCGTGCCGGCATCGGCAAGAACGACACCGTGGCGGTGATGCTGCCCAACACGCCGCCCATGGTCGAGGCGCATTTCGGCGTGCCCATGGCCGGGGCGGTGCTCAACAGCCTGAACACGCGGCTGGACCCGCAGGCCGTGGCCTTCATGCTCGACCACGGCGAGGCCCGGGTGGTGATCACAGACCCCGAGTTCGCCCCCACCATGGCCCAGGCCATCGCCCTGCGCCAGCGCACCGAACCGCTGCTGGTGATCGACGTCGAGGACGCCCTGTTCACCGGACCGGTGCAGCGCATCGGCAGCACCACCTACGAGGATTTCATCGCGGGTGGCGACCCGGCCTTCGACTGGAACCTGCCCGGGGACGAATGGGACGCCATTGCGCTGAACTACACCAGCGGCACCACCGGCAACCCCAAGGGCGTCGTCTACCACCACCGCGGTGCGGCAGTCAACGCGATCAGCAATATTCTGGAATGGGACATGCCCAAGCACGCGGTCTACCTCTGGACCCTGCCCATGTTCCATTGCAACGGCTGGTGCTTTCCCTGGACGGTGGCGGCCCGGGCCGGGGTCAACGTCTGCCTGCGGCGGGTCGAGGCGCAGGCCATCTTCGACGCCATGCGCGAACACGGTGTCACCCACTACTGCGGTGCGCCCATCGTGCACGGCCTGCTGGTCAATGCACCGGCCACCCTCAAGCAGGGTGTGCCCGCCGGCATCAAGGCCATGGTGGCAGGCGCCGCGCC
Organism: Burkholderiales bacterium; assembly: GCA_006227785.1. GTDB lineage: Bacteria > Pseudomonadota > Gammaproteobacteria > Burkholderiales > Burkholderiaceae_C > Hydrogenophaga. The sequence continues at coordinate 3,766 of SBFU01000045.1, read as the reverse complement.
ACCGGCGTCGATGATCGAGGGCATGGAGCAGATGGGCTTTGACCTCACCCATGTCTACGGCCTGACCGAGGTCTACGGCCCGGCCACGGTCTGTGCCAAGCACGAGAGCTGGGACGGTCTGGACATCGGAGAACGGGCCCGGCTCAACGCCCGCCAGGGCGTGCGCTACCACCTGGAGCGGGACGTCCGGGTGCTCGACCCGCAGACCCTGCAGCCCGTGCCGCAGGACGGCGAGACCATGGGCGAGATCATGTTCAAGGGCAACATCGCCATGAAGGGCTACCTGAAGAACCCGAAGGCCACGGCCGAGGCCTTTGCCGGTGGCTGGTTCCACAGCGGTGACCTGGCCGTGCAGTACCCAGACGGCTATTTCAAGATCAAGGACCGCAGCAAGGACATCATCATCTCGGGCGGCGAGAACATTTCCTCGATCGAGGTGGAGGACGTCCTCTACCGCCATCCGGATGTGCTGGCGGCGGCCGTGGTGGCCCGGCCCGACCCCAAGTGGGGTGAGACGCCTTGCGCCTTTGTCGAGCTCAAGGCCGGCGCCCAGACCACGCCGGAAGACATCGTGCGCCACTGCCGCCAGCACCTGGCCGGCTTCAAGGTGCCCAGAGCGGTGGTTTTTGGCGAGTTGCCCAAGACCAGCACCGGCAAGATCCAGAAGTTCGAGCTGCGCAAGCTTGCCGGTTCGGCGGCGGCCATCGACGTCTGATGGGCCGCTGGGGGCTTCAGTCGCCCAACACCACGCCCTCACGCCGCGGATCGGCGCCACCCATCCACACACCGCCGGGTCCGCGCTGAAGGGCCTGCAGACCGCTGGGCATGGGCACCTGCTGCACGCTGTGACCCCGTTGCTCCAGCGCCTGAACCGTTTCAGCGGTGAAGCGACCGGCCTCCAGCAGGACAGGGCCGCCCGTGGTCCCGAAATTGGGCAGGTCGATGGCCTGCTGGGGGGTCAGGCCCTGGTGCAGCGTTCCCAGCAGCGTCTTGGCGGTGAAGTGGATGATGAGGGCGCCGCCCGGGCTGCCCAGGCTCATCAGCAGCTCGCCGCTGTGGCGGTCGAACACCAGGGTGGGCGACATCGAGGAGCGCGGCCGCTTGCCCGGCTCGACCCGGTTGGCGACCGGACGACCCTCGGCGTCGGCCGGGACAAAGCTGAAATCGGTGAGCTGGTTGTTGAGCAGGAAGCCGCCTGGGCGGGACGGATCGGTGCTGACCATGAGGCGTGCGCCGAAGCCGGATTCGATGGTGGTGGTCATGGCCAGGGCGTTGCCATGGGCGTCGATCACGCTGAGGTGGCTGGTGCCGTACTCGGGTTGGTCGGGCATGGGGGCCCAGCCGACGGTATCGCCGCCCGGCTTGCCCGGCTGGACCACCGCTGCGCGCTGGGGGCCGATCAACCGGGCCCGCTCCTGCAGGTACGCCGGGTCCAGCAGGCGGATCCAGCTCCCCCCGGGCGCCGGCACAAAGTCCGGGTCGGCCACGTATTGCGCACGGTCGGCAAAGGCCAGGCGCGAGGCCTCGGCATAGGTGTGCAGGGTGTCGGCCGACGGCGTACCAGACCGCAGGGGCAGGCCCGCCTGCGGCGTGTGTGACAGCAGGCCCAGAATCTGTCCGATGGCCAGTGCGCCCGAGCTGGGCGGCGGGAAACCACACACCCGCAGCTGTCGGGATGAGGCCTCATGGTCATGGCAAAGGGCGTCCCGTTCCCGGGGCTGGTAGCGGGCCAGATCCTCGCCGGTCAGACGGCCCGGGTTGGTGGGATGGGTCTGCACCGCAGTGACCATGGCCTGTGCCACCGGTCCCTGGTAGAACGCCGAGGGTCCCTCTGCCGCGAGGCGGCGAAGCACCGAGGCCAGTTCCGGGTTGCGCAGGGTGTGCCCCACCGGGTGCGGCTGGCCGTCGGCGCGGTAGAAATAGCGCCCGGCGACCGGATCACTCTTCAGGGCGGATTCGGCCTTGAGCAGGGTGTGCAGTCGTGGCCCGACCGGAAAACCCTGTTCCGACAGGCGGATCGCCGGATCGAACAGCGCTGCCCAGGGCAGCCGTCCATGTGCCCGGTGAGCCTGCGCCAGCATCATCAACAGGCCGGGTGTGCCGACCGAACGTCCACCCACCACGGCCTCGCGGAAGGGCATGGGCTTGCCGGTGCTGTCCAGAAACAGGTCCGGGCCGGCCGCCGCCGGCGCGGTTTCCCGGCCATCGTAGGCCTGCACGCGGCGTCCGTCGTGGTGCAGCAGGAAGGCACCACCCCCGATGCCGCTGGACTGGGGCTCCACCAGGGTCAGCACCATTTGGGCCGCGATCGCCGCATCGACCGCCGAGCCGCCGGCGCGCAGCATCTGCCAGCCCGCCCGCGCGGCCAGCGGGTGGGCGGCAGCCACCGCCTGCCGCCGAAAACGCGTCTCCACCGATGCCGCGATGCCGGAGGCACCTTCTGGCTGTCCCGCGGCCGGGCCTGTTGCCACGGTTGATGGGGGGGCCGTACAACCCCAAAGTCCGGTGACCAGTGCGGCCACCGTCACGAGTGCGCTGCGGCGCAGACAGGTCAGGCTGAGGGCGGGTGTGCAATTCGTCATGGTGCAGGGCCATTTGTGTGTGGCTGACAGGCTACCCCAGTGGGTATTTGTCCCAAATCAACTCGGATCGTGTCCAACTCGGGTTAGGGTAATGGTACGGCTTGGTCCGGCGTGTTGCCCAGCCCCCGAGATGGATGATTCAACCCACAATGAGCCTGTCCCCCACTGCGTCCACCCCGATCGTTCCCGGCGTGCTGCCGCCCCAGTTGATCCACAACCTGCGCCAGCTGCTGGTGGCCATCGAGTGTGTCCACTGCATGCCGGTCATCAGCCTGCGTCAGGCCATCCTGCAGTTGCACTTGCTGGACGAGGCCACCCTGGTCCGGCTGCAGGCCGAAAGCCCGGACCTGTTGCGGTCACGGGCAGAAGAGCTGGTGCAACGACTGCTGCTCAGCCACGATGACCTGCACCGGGCCCTGGCCCGGGTGGCCGGTCTGGTCGAGGTTGACGTCATGGGCTTCGAGGTCGAACCCGATGCCTTCCAGCTGCTGCCCCTGCAGCAGGCACGTCTCCACCACGTCGTCCCACTGGGCATGGCGAACGAACAGTTGTTCATCGCCTCCTCGACGCCCACACGGACCGAACTTCAGCGGGATCTTGCCTACCTGACGGGACACACGGTCACGCTGGTCTGGGCCAGTCCACAGGCCATTGACCGCCGTCTGGACGTGCAGGAGCAGATCACCCGTGTCGGACACGACATGCCTGGCGAGCGTGCGGCCGACGAGGTCCGGCGCCAGCTGTTGTCGTCTGCCCATTCGGAGGCCGCCGGGCTCGACGATCTGGTCATTCAGGCCATGGTCGAGGTGGGCAGTGCAGCCGAGGCCGAACAGCTGGCTTCGGCCAGCGAATCCGCTGGCATGGTGCGGCTGGTCAACCGCATGATCAGCGAGGCCCAGCGCACCCAGGCCTCCGACATCCACATCGAGAGCAACCCGGGGGAGGCCCTGACTGCCATCCGCTTCCGGCGCGACGGGGATCTTGAACCCTATCTCTGGCTGCCGGCCAAGTTGCGTGCGCCGCTGGTGTCGCGCATCAAGATCATGGCCAAGCTGGACATCGCCGAACGGCGGCGTCCGCAGGATGGCAAGATCGATTTCGCCGAGTTTGGTGGCCAGAACCTGGAGTTGCGTGTGGCGGTGATGCCTACGCATGACGGCCTGGAGGACGTGGTGCTGCGGCTG
>SBFU01000210.1 GCA_006227785.1 Burkholderiales bacterium | reverse complement strand
TGCTGACCATCGAGGGCGAGCTGGACGATATTTCCGGCTGCGGCCAGACCAAGGCGGCACACGGTCTGTGCTCGGGTATTCCGCAGAAACACCAGATGCACTATGAGGCCAAAGGTGCTGGCCACTATGGCATCTTCAGCGGCAGGCGCTGGCGCGAAATGGTTTACCCGGTGGTCAAGAGCTTTGTTCTTGCCCATGAGGCGGGAGGCTCAGCGTCCATGCCGGCCGCACAGGACGGGTCAACGGCCAAACCGGCACGCACGCGGAAAAAGCTGCAGCCCGCCGCCCCAGTGGCCGCCAAGGTGACCGCCCGCAAAACCAGCGCCAAGACCAGCGGCAAACGATCTGCGCGACCTGCGACCTGAGCACCCAAGCACGCCTATCTGGCGGCTATAGTGCCGCCATGAACGAACTTGCGCGCCGCATCGATGCGGCTCTGCCACAGACGCAGTGCACCCGCTGCGGATACCCGGACTGTGCGGCATACGCCCAAGCCATCGCCATCGGGGACGCGGCCATCAACCGCTGTCCCCCTGGCGGAGCCGAGGGTGTGGTCCGGTTGGCGAAGATCACCGGACATGCTGTGCAACCCCTGGACCCCGACTGCGGTATTGAGGGACCAGTCACCGTGGCCATCATCGACGAGGACTGGTGCATTGGCTGCACCCTGTGCATCAAGGCCTGTCCCACGGACGCCATCGTCGGCACCAACAAGCGCATGCACACGGTGATCGAACCCTATTGCACCGGCTGTGAACTGTGCATTCCGGCTTGTCCGGTCGACTGCATTTCGCTGGCGATCGTCAGCGAAGCGAGAACAGGCTGGGAAGCGTGGTCATCTGGCCAGGCGGCGATGGCCAAGGGCCGCTACGAGGCGCGCAAGCTTCGCCTTGAGCGGGAACAGCATGAACACGAGCAGCGGCTGGAGGCCAAGGCCAGGATGAAGCTGGCCGACCTTCCGTCCCACTCCATGCACACCGATCCAGCGACGCTGGACCGCAAACGGGCGGTGATTGAAGCCGCCCTGGCCCGGGCACGATCTCGCCGGGGCGCTGGTGAGACCTGACCGACGCGCCGCAGGACTTCAGGCCGCAACCAGCGCAGCCGACTTGTAGATGCCACAACCCACGTAGAGGTCGTCCACCTGGGTGACGAAGGACATCTTGGTCTGGACCTTGCCGGTGGCGGGGTTGGTGATGTCGTATTCGACCCAGCCGGGTTGATCTTCCGCCTGGGCAATGATGGATTGAAGCAGGGCCTCGCCGTCCACGCCCGGGATGTCCTGCACGCGCGAGCCGACTTTTTCCGGTTTGCCCCCGAACGCACGGTAGGTGCCGTTGCGATCCAGCGCGAAAACGTACATGTCGCGGTCGTGAAAGCCGCCGGCCGGATCGGTCAGCGCCTGCACATAGGCTTCCCTGCCCACCGTTGTCCGCTTGTCGATGGCGCGCTGCACCAGGTTCATGGCTTCTTCGGCGGTGCCTTGCTGCAAGCGGAAGCTGGACACCGCCTGGGCCAGATGCCCCGCCCGGTGTTCAAGCTGGTTCGCCTGCTGCACCGCACGCTCGACCATCTGGGCGTTGCGCTGGGTGATTTCGTCGAGCTGGCGCACCGCAGACGAGATCTCGCTGAGACCACTGCTCTGCTCGGCGCTGGCGGCCGAGATCAAGGACATGTTGCCCGCCACGCTGCGCACACCGCCGACGATCCGCTCGATGTTCTTGCCCAGCGCCCTGATCTGCTGCGCACTGGTTTCGACCTGCTGGGTGGACGCCTCGATCAGTTGGCGGATTTCCTTGGCCGAGGCAGCCGAGCGCTGGGCCAGCGAACGCACTTCGCTGGCCACCACCGCAAAGCCCCTGCCCTGTTCCCCGGCGCGGGCCGCTTCAACGGCGGCGTTGAGCGCGAGGATGTTGGTCTGGAAGGCGAGGCTGTCAATGACGCCGATGATGTCTGACATTTGCTGCGCACTGCGCTGGATGTGTTCCACCGAGGCCACCGCCTCCACCATGGAGCGCGCGCCGGCCTCTGCCTCGTCCCGCACCTTGGCGGCCTGCTGGTCGGAATCGCTGGCGGTGCTGGCGTTCTGGTGCACCGTGCCGGACAGCTCTTGTACGCTCGCTGCGGTCTGCTCAAGGTTGGCAGCCTGTTGTTCGGTTCGGTCGGCCAGGTCCCGGTTGCCGGACGCGAGGTTCTTGCCGGCCAGCGCCACCAGCGCCGAGTTGCTCCGGACTTCGGCCACCATGCCCGACAGGTTGCCGTTCATGCGCACCAGAAGCGTGGTCAGCTCGGCCAGCTCATCGCGCCCTTTGACCGACACTTTGGAACACAAGTCGCCGGAGGCCGTGAGTTTCATGGCTTTGATCGCTTGACGGAAGTCGGTCACAAAGCTGAAGTAGAACGAAGCCATGAAATACGCCAGGGCCATCAAGCCCAGCGCACCCACGATGACGGTCAACTGGCGCCAACGTTGATCATTGTTCAAGCGCTGACCCAGGTCCCGCTGCAGGCGCTCGACGACGCGGGCTTCGAACTGTTCGATCGATTTGATCGTTTCGGTGCCCGCATCAAAATACGCTGGGGCGGGCCAGCTGCCAGGCGCGGCCAGGGCCTTGTCCGCACGCTCAAGGTAAGACATGGCCACGCCACCCGCTTCCTTTCCCTGAAGGTCCGCGTGACCATGGCGGGAAGAGTATTCCAGCAGGTGCATCAGGTCACCGGCACGGGTTTTTGCGGAGGCCACCATGGAGCGGACGACGGCCAGGCGCTCGGGATCGGCTGCGGGCAAGGCCAGAACACCTGCTCCGGCTCCGCGCACGACACCAATCGCCTCGGTCAGCTTGGCCAGGTGCACCACGGCGAGGTCCATCAAGAAGTAGGTTCCCGGCTCGGGATCGAACAGGAGCTGGGACCGTTCCCCGACCTGGTACATCAAACGATGAAGGTCGGTCACCAGCTCGGTGTGACGGGCAAAGGCTTCGGGCGCTGGCAGTTGCGCCGTCTGGGGCAACGATTGAATGCGCCTCTCCAGGGCCGCCCAGTCGGCTTCCAGTGCAAAGTCGGGACGCTGGCGCACCGCTGACCCCGCAGCGGCCGCGGCGGCGAGCATTTCGGCTCTTGTCTGCTCGATGGCCGCCTGAGCACTGCTGTTGCCGGACAGCAGCATGTTGGTCTGTCCCCGATGGCGCTGGACGGTCCGTATGCTGGCGCTGATGTCACGCACCATGTGCGACCCGGCCAGTTCGGACTCGGTGAAGGCGATGCTTTCGCCCAGTCGCTGGATCAGCTGGGCCGAAATGATGAGCGTGGGCAGCAACAGAACGACGGCCATCACACCCAGCTTGACCGGCAGTCGCAATTGGCGCATCAGGTGCACGCCGGGTTTCAGGGGCTTGAAGTCAAACATTTGGGATTTCCTGCTCGGTATGTGGCAAGCCTGTCGGGCTGTGGTTGACTTGTCGGCCAATCGACCGCGTTCTGAAGTGGCGATTTACCCGTATCGGCGTGATCAATGCACGGATGGGATGCCCGACTGCCGGGATTCAAAGTGCCTGAACAACTGGACCGCCATGAGACGCAGGTTCTCATCGGCGAGGTTGTGCGCATCCGAGAGCTGCTGCAAGGCATAGCGCCGGTCGCAGGTCATCAGAGCCCGGCTGACGCACATGCCATGGGAGGCCATGCGCAGTGCAAAAGCCTCCAGCAAGGCGGGCGGCCAGGGCATGGCCAGCTGCCTTTCGCGCCAGGCTTTCGGCCTGGACGCCCACTGACTGTCCCCGCGCGCCAGCAGGCCATCGGCCAGCAGTGCCCGGGTATCCGGGTCGGATGCATTGGTCTTGGTAGGTGCCATGGCGAACTCCTGGTGAGGTTGGCGGTGGTGGATGAAGCGTACGCAAGCTCAACGGGTTCAAAGCCACGAAAAACGGCCGAATCACCGGCCAGGTGATGCTTTGGATGTGGGTCCATGCACAATCCGGACATGAGCACGACCATCCGTCTGAAGAAACTGACCGTTCAACCATCGGGCGAGCCATCAACCGACCACCCGAGACCTGAGCGCCTGATCCGCGGAAATCCGCTGCGGGAAACCTGGAATCTGGTGGACGAAAGCATCGGCGCCGGTCAGGTTTACTGTGGTGTCTGGCGATGCGAGCCTGGCCACTGGCGCATTGCGATGGGACCCACGGAGCGTGAGCTGTTCACGGTCCTGGCTGGCCGCTGCCGGGTACACGATGCGCTGGGCGGCTTCGAGGAAATTGGCCCGGGCGAGGGCCTGTACATTCCGCCCGGCTTTGAAGGCGCCTTCGAGGTGCTGGAGGCGCTGACCAAGACTTACATGATCTGCGAATGAATCCGTCGCGGTGATGAAAAAACCCCGCCGGGCTCGCACCTGGCGGGGTCGGTCTCCTCGGCCCTTTGTGTTTATGCAGGCTGGACCGCCAGTCGGGCGAAGGCGCTGACCACTTCGGGCGGCGCCTGTACCAGCTCGATCAGCACACCTTCGCCAGCGATCGGGAATTCCTCGTTCGCCTTGGGGTGCAGGAAGGTGATGTCGAAACCCGCTGCCCCCTTGCGAATGCCGCCCGGTGCAAAGCGCACCCCGTTGGCCATGAGCCATTCAACCGCTGCCGGCAGGTCGTCGATCCACAGCCCGATGTGGTTGAGCGGCGTGGCATGGACGGCCGGCTTCTTCTCCGGGTCCATGGGCTGCATCAGATCGACCTCCACCTTGAACGGGCCGCTGACGATGGCGCAGATATCTTCGTCAACGTTTTCGCGCTCGCTTTGGAACGTACCGGTCTTTTCCAGGCCCAGCATGTCGACCCAGAGCGTCTGCAAGCGATTCTTGTCAGGTCCGCCGATGGCGATCTGCTGGACGCCCAGCACCTTGAAGGGTCTTGGGGTGCCGCGGGTGTGGGGGCCACTCATTTCTCGAACTCCACGATGGGTTGATCGACGACCAGTGACTCGCCCTTGGACGCGAGCACCTTGGCCACCACACCATCGGCCGCGGCGAACAACACGTTTTCCATTTTCATGGCCTCGATCACCGCCACGCGCTCGCCAGCCTGCACCTTCTGGCCCGGTTGCACGGCCACGTCGACCAACAGGCCCGGCATGGGCGAGAGCACATATTTGCTCATGTCGGGTGGCGCCTTGAAGGGCATGAGCTTGTGCAGGTCGGCCATGCGGGGGGAGACCACCATGGTCTCCAATCGGGTGCCGTTGTGCTGCACCACCAGTGCCAGCGGGTTTCTGGCCGAGCCACGCTCCATCTGGGCAGTGAATGGCTGGCCGTTGCACTCACCGGTGATGACGATGTCGTTCAGGCGGGATGGCGAGCTGATCTTGTAGCGCTGCTCACCCACCTGCACCGACGCGTACCCAGCTTCACCGACAAACTCATCCACGTGCACGGGGGCATAGCGGTGCTGTCCATCGGCGGCCAGACTGATGACGGTGTAGTCCTGTCCGATCTTGACCCCGTAGCCAGGCAGCTGGCCACTGATACCCATGGCACGTTCGCGGGACTTGCGACGCACAAAAGCAGCCAATGCGATCAGGAAATTCGGATCCTCGTGCGGCACATCTTCGGCCCGGAAGCCATCGGCGTAGTGCTTGGCAATGAAACCGGTGTTGAAATTGCCCGAAACAAAGTCCGGGTGCGCCAGCAGAGCCGCCTGGAATGGAATATTGCTGCTGATACCCCGGATGACAAAGCCGTTGAGGGCTTCGCGCATCTTGGCGATGGCGTCATTGCGGTCTTTGCCGTGCACGATGAGCTTGGCGATCATCGAGTCGTAGTACATCGGGATCTCGCCCCCCTCGAAGACACCGGTGTCCACCCGCACCCCGTACCTGTGCGCGGTATCAGCCTGCCACATCGACTCGGCCGGTGTCGTGAAACGCACCAGACGACCGGTGGATGGCAGGAAGTTGCGGAACGGATCCTCGGCGTTGATGCGGCATTCGATGGCCCAGCCATCGCGTTTGACGTCGGCCTGGGTGATCGCCAGATACTCGCCTGCCGCCACGCGGATCATCTGCTCCACCAGATCGAGGCCGGTGATGCACTCGGTGACTGGGTGTTCCACCTGCAGGCGGGTGTTCATTTCCAGGAAATAGAAGTCCTGGTCCTTGCCGACCACGAACTCCAC
>SBFU01000043.1 GCA_006227785.1 Burkholderiales bacterium | reverse complement strand
GGTTCGGGCAGGCGTTCCCGGGCCGGGCCAATGACTTCTGCACCTGTGCGGGCACGAAGGGCATCCACGCCGCCGGTATGGTCCGGATGGTGGTGGGTGATCAGGATGGTGCTCAGGCGCAGGTGGTGTTCGTTCAACCAGGCCAGCACGCCATCGGCCTCGCCCGGGTCCACGACCAAAGCGTCCGAGCCGTTGTGCAGGCACCAGATGTAGTTGTCGGCGAAGGCGGGGATGGGGTGAAGCACCATGGGTGTGAACGGCATTGGGACGCCGTCTGTGCCGGACTGTCCAGGCCCGGCGACGGCGCGAAGCTTATGGCCGTTGTCCGGCGGACAGCGGGTAAGGGCGTGTAGAGTTCAGCGCATGAGACAGAGAACGACGCGCACGATAGAGCGCAGACACCGCTTCTTCTCGCCCATGCAGGACATGCCATGCAGCCTGAAATTATAGGTCTGGGTGAATGGTTTGCCACACCTCCCGGACAGTACCTGCTCGCCTGGGAACAGGTGCAGTTCGATCTTTCGGTGGTGGACCTTTTCGGCTTCAATGCCCTGCAACTGGGCTTGCCTGAGCTGGTGACGCTGCAGTCCAACCGGATGCCGCATCGATGGCTTTCGCTCCCCGAAGAATTCGGCGCGGAAACACCTCCCGCCAGTGTGTCTGTGCCGGGCTCCGGTCACCAGAACCGGGTGCATCTGGTGACCGATGCAGCGGCGCTGCCTTTTCCGGCTTCCAGTCTTGATCTGGTGGTGCTTCCCCACACGCTGGAGCTCAGTGCCGACCCCCATCAGGTGCTGCGCGAAGTGGAGCGGGTGCTGGTGCCCGACGGCCGCGTGGTCATCGCCGCACTCAACCCAGTCAGCCTTTGGGGGTGGAGGCAGGGGCGGTCGCGTCTGGCCCAGCGGCTGGGCGTGCATGCTTTCGGTGCCTCGCAGCCTTTCCTGCCAGAGGTGGGGCAGTTCATCGGGCCATGGCGCTTGCGTGACTGGCTTCGCCTGCTGAGTTTTGAAGTAGAGTCGGATCGCTATGGCGTCTATTGTCCGGCAGTGAAAACCGATCAGTGGCTGCAACGGCTGGCCTGGATGGACCGGTTTGGTGCCAGGTGGTGGCCGGTTCTGGGCGCCGTCTACTTTGTGGTCGCGGTCAAGCGGGTCAGGGGCATGCGACTGCTGGGTCCGGCATGGCGTCCACGCCAGGCAGTCCGGGGAGCCTCGGTCCCGGTGGCGCAACGTCGCTGAAGCCGCCACGCGCGATTTTCAATGACCGTGTTCCGGGCCTTGTGCAGGCCCGCCAAATGGAGCAATACCTTGGATCATGTGGTGATCTACACCGATGGAGCCTGCAAAGGCAACCCTGGCCCTGGCGGTTGGGGGGTTTACCTGCGCAGTGGTGAGCACGAGAAGGAGTTGTGGGGTGGAGAACGGGAAACCACCAACAACCGCATGGAACTGACGGCCGTGATCGAGGCGTTGAAGGCGCTCAAGCGGCCTTGCCGGGTCAGCCTTTTCCTGGACAGTGAGTATGTTCGCAAGGGGATCACCGAGTGGATCCGCGGCTGGAAAGCCAAAGGCTGGAAGACCGCGGCGCGTCAACCGGTCAAGAATGTGGATCTTTGGCAGGCCCTGGACGCGCTGGTGAATGGCGGGATGCACCACATCGAATGGCACTGGGTCAAGGGGCATGCGGGTGACCCAGGCAACGAAAGGGCCGACGCCCTGGCCAACCGGGGGGTGCCGGGTTGAGCGGTTGGAGCTGGAAACCGCCGTCGCGCTGATCGGACTTGGGGCGTTGACAGAACGCCAATGCACACCCGCTGGTACAGTTCCCGAAAAGCCGCGATCTCGGGTGGAACATGTTTGTGGCCGGGGCCCTGTCTCCGGCCGTTTTTGCGAAAGAGCTCCAATGGCAGGACGTTCGGTATACGCGATGGTCGCCGTGCTGGGCATTGCGATGGCATCGGGCGGGGCCTGGTGGTGGCAGCAAGTCCGCAAGCCCGTTTCGTCGGACGAATCGGCTGCCATGCCTGCCAGAGGGACACCCGCAGGGCGTCCCGGCGGCGCTTCAGGCAGCATGCCTTCGGTGGAGGTCGTTTCAGTACGACGGGTTTCGCTGCAAGACGATGCCCAGGCGGTAGGCACCCTGAGGTCACGCCAGAGTGTCACGCTGCGTCCCGAAGTGAGCGGGCGCGTGGCGAGAATCGCCTTCGCCGACGGTGCCCGCGTGCGTCGCGGTCAGTTGCTGGTGCAACTGGATGACGTGCTCCAGAGGGCCGAGCTGAGTCAGGCCCAGGCCCAGCTCTCCATCGCACGGGCCAATCTGAGGCGCAACGAGGAACTGGTGGCTGCCAACTTTGTCGCCCAGCGCGTGCTCGACGAGAGCCGGGCCAGCCTCCAGGTGGCCGAGGCCCAGGTGTCCTTGGCCCAGGCGCGCCTTCAGCGCATGCGCATCGAGGCACCGTTTGACGGAACCGTGGGTCTGAGCAACGTCAATCTGGGCGAATTCGTGAAGGACGGTGCCGATTTGGTGAATCTGGAAGACATGTCCTCACTGACGGTCGATTTCCGTTTGCCAGAACGCTACCAGGACCGGGTGGCTGCCGGGCAGCCGGTGCAGGTACGGCTTGACGCCCTGCCGGGTCGGCAGTTTGAAGCCCGGGTATTGGCCGTCGACCCCTTGCTGGACGCTGATGGGCGCTCGCTGTCCGTGCGGGCGGAGCTTCCCGGTGGTGCGGGGCAGGGCTTGCGCCCCGGCATGTTTGCGCGGGTTCTGGCGATTTTCTCAACCGATGCCAACGCCCTGATGATCCCGGAGGAGGCCATCCTCCCTCAAGGCGGCCGGCAGTTTGTGGTCAGGCTGGTCACCTCGGAGGGCGGTGAGGCAGCACCACCCGTCTCGCAACGGGTGCCGGTCACGCTCGGGGTGCGGCGGGACGGACTGGTGCATGTGACCTCCGGCTTGTCCGAGGGAGACCAGGTGGTCGTGGCGGGTCAGCAGCGCCTGCAGCGTGATGGCACGCCGGTGCGGGTGGTGGATCTTTCCGCCGCCACAGTGACGTCCCCTGTCTCCTCGGATGGTGTTCGCCCGTCCAAGCCCTGAACGGGCTGGCGCCAGGGAAAGGTCATCATGCAACTGCCTGAAATCTCGATCCGCAGGCCGGTCTTTGCCACGGTGCTGTCGGTGCTCATCTTGCTGGTGGGCATGGTCGCGTTCAACGGTCTGACGGTGCGTGAATACCCCAAGATCGATGAACCCCGGGTCACGGTGACCACCCGCTTTGCGGGCGCCTCCAGCGAGGTGGTCGAGTCTCAGGTCACCAAGCCGCTGGAGGAGTCGCTGGCGGGTATTGAAGGCGTGGACATCATCACCTCCATCAGCCGTCAGGAGCAGAGCCAGATTTCGATCCGGTTTCGGCTGGAACGGGACCCTGACTCGGCCGCAGCCGATGTGCGGGACAAGGTCAGCCGGGTTCGTCAGCGCCTGCCACAGGGGATCGACGAACCGGTGATTGCCAAGGTGGAGGCAGATGCCTTCCCCGTGGTCTGGATCGTGTTGCACTCGGAAATCCACAACCGGCTGCAATTGAGTGATTTCGCCAACCGCCTGGCCAAGCCTGTGCTGCAGACCGCGCCCGGCGCGGCCGAAGTCAGGGTTTACGGTGAACGCAAGTACGCCATGCGGGTGTGGATCGATCCGGACCGGCTGGCAGCCTACCGCCTCACGGTCCAGGATGTGGAAGATGCGCTCAGGCGTTCCAACCTGGAGGTTCCTGCGGGACGCATCGAGAGCCTGCAGCGCGAGTTCAATGTGACCGCGGCCACCGACCTGCAGACGGCGCAGCAGTTCCGTGATGTGGCGCTGCGCAGGGTGGGGGGACAGGTGGTTCGTCTGGGGGACGTGGCCGACGTGATCGAAGGACCGCAGGATGAGCGTTCTTCGGTGCGCTTCAATGGCATCGACTCGATCTCGCTTGGGGTGATCCGGCAGGCCACGGCCAATCCTCTGGAGCTGTCGGCTGGCGTGCGCCAATTGCTCGACCGCGTGCGCCAGGACCTGCCGGCGGGTGTCAACGTGGACATCGCCAATGACAACTCGGTGTTCATCGACCGGTCGATCAAGGCTGTCTACACCACCATTGCCGAAGCGGTGGTGCTGGTGGCCTTGGTGATCTTCGTTTTCCTGCGCACCCTGCGCGCCTCCGTCATTCCTCTGGTCACCATCCCGGTCAGCCTCATCGGTGCCTTCGCGCTGATGGCCTTGTTTGGCTTCTCCATCAACACGCTGACGCTGCTGGCTCTCGTGCTGGCCATCGGATTGGTGGTGGACGATGCGATCGTCATGCTGGAGAACATCTACCGGCACATCGAAAAAGGCATGAAACCCTTCGAGGCCGCCATCAAGGGTGCACGTGAGATCGGTTTTGCCATCGTGGCCATGACGCTGACGCTGGCTGCGGTCTATGCGCCCCTGGCCTTCACCCCTGGCCGGACCGGGCGCCTGTTCGCCGAATTTGCCCTGGCCCTGGCCGGTGCCGTGCTGGTGTCCGGGTTTGTGGCGCTCACCCTCTCTCCCATGATGTGCTCCAAGCTGCTGCGCCAGCAGGTCCGGCGCAGCCGGTTTGACCAGACGATGGAGCGCGGTCTGGATGGACTGACCCGAGGCTACGAGCGGGCGCTGTCTTGGACGCTGGGCGTACGCTGGCTGATGGTCGGCATCATGGTGGCCAGCGCCGCCGGCAGCTGGTGGTTGCTGCAGAACACGCGCCAGGAGCTGGCTCCTCTGGAGGATCGGGGGGTCATCCTGGCCACCATCAACGGGCCGGATGGCGCCACGCTGGCCTACACCCAGCGCTACGCCCAGGCGATTGAACGCATCGGGCAGGACTACCCCGAGTTCGATCGGATCTTCAGCAACATCGGCAACCCGAGCGTGGCCCAGGGGTCGGTGTTTCTTCGCGCCAAGCCGTGGGAGGAGCGCACGCGCACCACACAGGAGCTTGCGCGAGAGATTGCACCCCGGATGTCCGCATTGCCCGGCATCAGCGCCTTTCCGATCACGCCGCCCTCACTGGGGCAAGGCTTCCGTGAGCGTCCGGTCAACTATGTGATCTCCACCTCTGACAGTTACGAGAACCTGGCTGCCGTGGTACGGCAGTTCCAGGAAGCCATGTCTCGCCAGCCAGGTTTTCTGCAGGTGGATACCGACTTGCGCCTGAACAAGCCCGAGATCCGCATGGATGTGGATCGTGAACGCGCGGCCGACATGGGGGTGAGCGTGGATGCCATTGCGCGCTCCGTGGAAACCTTGCTGGGTGGACGCATCGTGACCCGTTACAAGCGGGGCGGTGAGCAGTACGACGTGGTGGTCCAGACCCAATCGAGCCAACGCAGCACACCCGAAGACATAGACCGGCTGTTCGTGCGGGGTCGGGGAGACCAGATGATTCCGCTGGCTTCCCTGGTGACGGTGCGCGAGGTGGTGGTGCCGCGCGAACTCAATCACTTTGGACAACGCCGCAGCGCATCCATCACGGCCAATCTGGCCCCTGAACTGGCGCTGGGAGACGCTCTGGCCTTTCTTGATGCCACGGCGCGTGATGTCCTGCCCCCGGGTTACACCACCGACCTCAACGGGCAGAGCCGTGAGTTCCGCGATGCGTCGGGTTCGCTGGCGCTGGTCTTCGTGCTGGCGCTGCTGTTCATCTACCTGGTCCTGGCCGCGCAGTTCGAGAGCTTTGTCGACCCCTTCATCATCATGCTCAGTGTGCCGCTGTCGATACTGGGCGCGTTGCTGGCCCTCAAACTCACCGGGGGAACGCTGAACGTGTTCAGCCAGATCGGCCTGATCACACTGGTGGGGCTGATCACCAAACACGGCATCCTGATCGTCGAGTTCGCCAACCAGCTTCGCGAACAGGGTGTGGCCAAACTGGAGGCCGTCCGCCGGGCCGCTGCGCTTCGTCTGCGGCCCATCCTCATGACCACGGGTGCCATGGTGCTGGGCGCCATCCCGCTGGCCTTGGCCACGGGAGCCGGTGCCGAGAGTCGCCAGCAGATCGGCTGGGTGATCGTGGGTGGCATGAGCCTTGGCTCGCTGTTGACCATCTTTGTCGTTCCCACGATGTACAGCCTGCTGTCGAGAGAGCGTGCAAGCATCGCCCGGCCCCAACCGGCCCATGA
>SBFU01000443.1 GCA_006227785.1 Burkholderiales bacterium | reverse complement strand
CTCCACGCCTCTCGGCGCTAGTACCTGAAACTAGTGCGTCTACCAATTCCGCCACCTGGGCATCTCAGGAAGACCGCTAGTATAGCATCAAAAAAACGAAACGAGAAAACGTGAACGAGAAAATCAACCTGTTGGCGGAGTTTGAAGGGGTGGTTTCCGGCCATCGAGACGGACATGGCTTTGTGGTCCGGGATGACGGACAGGCAGACATCTACCTGCCCTCAAATGAAATGCGCGCTGTGCTGCACAAGGACCGCGTCAAGGCGCGCATTGTGCGCCTTGACCGCAAGGGGCGCCCCGAGGGAAGGGTCACCGAGATCATCGAGCGTTCCGATGCACCCATCATCGGTCGCCTTTTGCAGGAAAGCGGAGTGTGGCTGGTGGCGCCCGAAGACAAGCGCTATGGTCAGGATGTGCTGATCCCGAAAGGTGCCACCGGCTCTGCCAAGACGGGGCAGGTGGTGGTGGTGGAACTGACCGAGCCGCCGGCGCTGTACGGGCAGCCGGTGGGCCGTGTCAAGGAGGTGCTGGGCGAGATCGACGATCCTGGCATGGAGATTGAGATCGCTGTCCGAAAGTATGGCGTTCCGCATGAGTTTTCCGAGGCTGCTCTGGCCCAGGCCCGGGCACTTCCGGACCACGTGCGTGCGGCCGATCTGCGCCACCGCGTGGACCTGCGCGATGTGCCGCTGGTCACCATCGACGGCGAAGACGCGCGCGATTTCGACGATGCGGTCTACTGTGAACCAACCAAGGTCGGGCGGGCCAAGGGGTGGCGCCTGCTGGTGGCGATTGCAGATGTCAGTCACTATGTGGAGACGGGTACCCCGATCGATGTTGATGCTTATGACAGGGCGACGTCGGTGTATTTCCCGCGCCGGGTCATCCCCATGTTGCCGGAGAAGTTGTCCAACGGTCTGTGCTCCCTCAATCCCGGGGTGGAGCGGCTTTGCATGGTCTGCGACATGCTGATCAACGCCAAAGGCGAGATTCATGCGTACCAGTTTTATCCGGCCGTGATGTTCAGCCATGCCAGGCTGACCTACACGGAGGTGGCGGCCGTCCTGCAGAACACACGCGGACCAGAAGCACAGCAACGCAAGTCGTTGGTGCCGCATCTGCTGAACTTGCACGATGTGTACCGCGCCTTGCTGGCCGCCCGCCAGGTGCGAGGTGCGGTGGATTTCGAGACGGTCGAGACGCAGATCGTCTGTGATGAATCCGGTCGCATCGAGCGCATTGTCCCGCGCACGCGCAATGACGCACACAAGCTGATCGAGGAGGCCATGCTGGCCGCCAATGTCTGTTCGGCCGACTTCCTGCAGGAACACAAGCACAACGGCCTGTATCGGGTTCACGAAGGGCCGCCGCCCGAAAAGCAGGACATCCTGCGCAATTACCTGAAAGCCATGGGCGTGACGCAGACCATCAGCGAGAACCCGCATCCGTCGGAGTTCCAGCGCATCGCTCAGGCCACCAAGGACCGCCCTGAGGCCCAGCAGATCCACACCATGCTGCTTCGGTCCATGCAACAGGCGATTTACACACCGGTGAACCAGGGGCATTTTGGCCTGGCATTCGACGCCTACACCCATTTCACCAGCCCCATCCGGCGTTACCCGGATCTGCTCGTGCACAGGGTGATCAAGGCCATTTTGGGCAAGCGCAGGTACCAGCTGCCATCCCTGCCCACCCCTGGCGAGGCCCATGCCAAGTTGAGCAAGCGGCTGGCCAGTCGATCCCGGTCTGCTGACCAGGCGCCAGCCAAGAAACTTCCAGCCGAAGTCCTTGCCTGGCAGGCGGCGGGCCTGCATTGCAGCGCGAATGAGCGCCGTGCCGACGAGGCCAGTCGTGATGTCGAAGCCTGGCTCAAGTGCAAGTACATGCGCGAGCATCTGGGCGAGGAGTTCTCAGGGCTGGTCACGTCGGTCACCAGCTTTGGCCTGTTTGTGACCCTGGACGCCATGTTCGTGGAGGGCCTCATCCACATCACCGAGTTGGGAGGAGAGTATTTCCGGTTCGACGAAGCGCGCCAGGAACTCAGGGGTGAACGCACAGGCATCCGCTACACCTTGGGCTCCCGTGTGCAGGTCCAGGTCAGTCGGGTGGATCTGGACGGCAGACGGATAGACTTCAGGCTGGTCACCGATGGAGAAGATCCGGTCGTGCGTGCCATGCGGGACAAGACGGGGCATGGATTCGAGGGCCAAGAGCCATCGGGACGTACGGGCAAGCTGCGTCAGGACCGCAAGTCGGCCGCAACGGGTCAACTGCGTTCGGAAGGAAGGGCTGCCGACAAAACCAAGAAGGGTTCACGCAACGGGGATGCCAAGAGTCGCCGCAAGCGCCGGTGAAACCGGACAGGCGTCTCCCAGGCTCCGTTTGTGGCGGCATCGGCCGTCTGCTTCGGATCCAGGGGACTGACTTCCTGCCCATGAAATTCCAGTAGATTGCATCAACATGCGCGTCATTCTTTTTCTGCTCGACACACTGTTCTTTTTTCTGGTCGCTGCTGCGCTGCTGCGGGCCTGGATGAACCACCAGCGAATGCAGATGACGGTTCAGCCCGGCCGTTTCGTGATGGCCCTGACCAACTGGATCGTTCAGCCGGTTCGTCGGGTCCTGCCACGCAGCATGGCGCAGGCCCGGATCGACTGGGGCAGTCTGATGGCGGCTGTGTTGCTCGCCGTGGCCTACGGGGGCATCTGGCTCAGCCTCGTGACGGCGGCGCAGCCGGTATCGGTCTCTCCTTTGGCCATGCTGCTGGGCATCCTCACCATGGCTGGCAAGCTGATGATCCGGACCGTGCTGCAGGGGCTGATGGTCCTGCTCATAGTCTATGCCGTGCTGTCATGGGTGCAGCCCCATTCACCCGTCATTCACACCCTGGATCGACTGTGCGCGCCGCTGCTGCGGCCGGTCCGGCGCATCGTGCCGACCATCGGTGGTGTGGATCTTTCGGTCCTGATACTGATCATCCTGCTCCAGGTGGGGCTCATGGTGCTGGGTTGATCGGGCGCGCTGCGCCGAGGCTGTTCAGCCCTCGGCCCTTCGGGCCAGTGCTCCGGCTGTGAGGGTGCTGCCTGTCCAGCGGTCGGCGAGGTCGCCATGCAGTGCAACGGTGGAGCGAACACATTCCAGCGGATGGGCTGGATCGGAAGTGCCGGCCAGGGCTGCGCCCAGCATGCCCGCCAGCACGTCCCCTGTGCCTGCGGTGGCCAGCCTGGCGTTGCCGCTGCTGTTGATGAGCGTCGGCCCTCCAGGCGCGGCGATCACGGTGCCTGATCCCTTGAGGATGCAGATGACCCCCAGGCGTTCAGCCAGGGTTTCAGCTGCGATCAGCCGGTCTGCCATCACGGTGGCCGTGTCGGTGTTGAGCAGACGGGCGGCCTCCAGCGGGTGAGGGGTGATCACCGTGATCAGGCCGCGATCGCTTCGTGCCCTCACCTGCCGACTCAATCCCGCGTCGGCTGCCACCGCGTTGAGGGCGTCGGCATCCATCACCAGCCGGCGGCCGCGGCCGACGGCGGTGGGCAAAATGCCAGCCACGGCTTGGCCTCCTCCGCAACCGCACACCACCGTGCTGCTTTCCAGCGCAGGAGATGCGTGTAGCCATTCGGGACTGCGGAACATCAGTTCCGGACAATCAGGATCCCAGGCAATCGACCCGCCGAGGAGCGTCAGGTACACCCTGCCTGCCCCCGAAGTCAGAGCCGCTCGGGCCGCCAGGACGGCGGCACCGGTCATGCCGGCGCCGTCATTTGCGACATGCTGTCCGCCAATGATGATGACATCGCCCTGGGTACCTTTGTGGGCTCGGTGAAGCCTGCGACCGGCCGTTCCGACATGGACGGGCGACAGCCAGGCCCTTGGATCGAGTGGGGCGACGCCTTCCACCCCCAGACTGTCGAACCAGACGTTGCCAGAGGCGTCTCTACCGTCGGCGGTAAAGAGCCCGGGCTTGAGGGTGAGAAGGCTCAGCGTGTGCCGGGCCGGCCCCTCCGCTGTCAGTGGGGGACCGGACCATGTGCCGGTGTCCGCGTCCAGGCCGCTGGGTATGTCCACCGCCAATATGGGGGCTGAACCCAGGCTGATACGTTCCAGCCACTGACCCAGCAAGCCTTCGGGGGAGCTGCGGGCGCCGATACCCAGCAGGGCGTCGATCACCAGGTCTGCCCCATCAGGTGGGGCAGCGTGAAAACGCACGCCGGCTGCCAGAGCCGCACCGAGGGCATGCCTGCTGTCGATGGGCAGCCGTGTCGGATCGGGGTTTGTGCCCATCACATGCGTCAGGTGAACCTGCCACCCGCCCCGACCCTGTTGAGCCCACTGCGCAAGATGCATGGCGGCGGCGATGCCGTCGCCCCCATTGTTGCCGGGCCCGCAGGCCACCCATATCCTGCCTGCATGCGGTGTCAGTGCAGCGGCCAGCCGCGCAACCGCCAGGCCGGCCCTGGCCATCAGGGTGTGCCGGGGCAGGTCGGCCTGGGCGCGGGCCTCCATCTGTCGTGTCGTCAGCGTGCTGAAGAGGGGCTCGCGCGAGGCGGTGGTGATGCGGCGCATGCCCTCAACTTTACTGCGGCGGGACCCGCAGGATCGGGTCCGGATGGGTCTTGTTCGGGGATTGATGGGAGGAGCGGGCCTGCCAGATGTCTGGCGGAAGGGAGGCAGCGGCCACGGACCCGCAACCTGCTACAATTGACAGGCTTTGCTCCTCCTGCTTGGTATCCGGCCCGTCCGGAGGCTTGCAGCATGGTGGCAGGGCCAATCGCAAACCAGCCCATCCGGGTGTCGCTTCTGTCTGACAGGGCGATCGGGGCTGGCTTTAAGACACAACCTTTGGAAAGCCAACAAATGCCTATCTCCATGCGCGAAATGCTGGAAGCCGGTGTCCATTTCGGACACCAGACCCGCTTCTGGAACCCCAAGATGGCCCCCTACATCTTCGGCCATCGCAACAAGATCCACATCGTCAACCTCGAAAAGACACTGCCCCTGTTCGAGGAAGCTCAGAAATTCGTGCGTCAGCTGGCTGCCAACCGTGGCACCATCCTGTTCGTCGGTACCAAGCGCCAGTCGCGTGACATCGTGGCCGCCGAGGCCCGTCGTGCCGGCATGCCCTATGTCGACCAGCGCTGGCTGGGTGGCATGCTGACCAACTTCAAGACCGTCAAGACGTCCATCAAGCGTCTGAAGGACATGCAGGCCCAAAAGGAGGCCGGTCTGGACAACATGAGCAAGAAAGAACAGCTCATGTTCGCCCGTGAGATGGAGAAGCTCGAGAAGGACATTGGTGGCATTCAGGACATGACGGCTTTGCCCGATGCCATTTTTGTGGTCGACGTGGGCTTCCACAAGATCGCTGTGCTCGAAGCCCAGAAGCTCGGTATCCCGCTGGTGGGTGTGGTGGACACCAACCATTCGCCGGCCGGCATTGACCATGTCATTCCCGGCAACGACGACTCGGCTCGCGCCGTCGCCCTGTATGCCCGTGGCATCGCCGATGCGGTGCTCGAGGGTCGTGCCAACGCCATCAATGATGTGGTCAAGGCCGTGTCCGCAGAAGGTGACGACGAGTTCGTCGAAGTGCAGGAAGACTCTGCCGCCTGAGGTGTTCCTTCGCCTTGAAGAGGGGCTCGAGTAGCCCCTTTTTCACAGCCGGTCACCCCTCACCGGACCCTTCAACACAATTGCCGGCCGAAGTCTGACCGGACCGGCCGTCCAAAGGAGAACTGAAACATGGCTATTACCGCAAGCATGGTCGCAGAGCTGCGTGCCAAGACCGATGCCCCGATGATGGAGTGCAAAAAGGCGCTGACCGAGGCCGATGGCGACATGGCCAAGGCAGAAGAGCTGCTGCGCGTCAAGCTGGGGACCAAGGCTGGCAAGGCCGCCAGCCGCGTGACCGCCGAGGGCGTGGTCTCCAGCTTCATTGATGGAAATGTCGGTGCGCTGGTTGAAATCAACTGCGAAACCGATTTCGTCTCCAAGAATGACCTGTTCCTGGCCTTCTGCAACCATGCGGCCGAGCTGGTCGTGAAGAGCAATCCGGCCGATGTCGCTGCGCTGGGTGAGTTGCCGCTCTCCATGGAAGGCTTCGGCCCCACGGTCGAGGAAGTGCGCAAGGGCCTGATCGGCAAGATCGGCGAGAACATGTCCATCCGCCGCTTCAAGCGCTACAGCGG
>SBFU01000252.1 GCA_006227785.1 Burkholderiales bacterium | reverse complement strand
ATGGCCAACAGCCACGAAATGCGTGTCATGGGCTTTCTCGACGACGATGACCGCCTGCACGGACATGTGCTCAACGGGTTGCCCATCTACAGCCCGACCGATCTGGAAAGCCTCATCGACACCCTGCAGATCAGCACCGTCCTGATGGCCATGCCTTCGGCCAGCCGGCACCGCCGCAACGAGATCATCTCGGGCATGCGGCACCTGCATGTCTCGGTCCGGACCCTCCCCAGCGTCAGCGAACTCGCCCAGGGCAAGATCCACATCTCCGATCTGCGCGAGCTGGACATCGATGACCTGCTCGGACGTGAACCGGTCAGCCCCAACCACATCCTGCTGGGCAAGAACACGACGGACAAGGTGGTGCTGGTCACCGGTGCCGGCGGATCGATCGGCAGCGAACTGTGCCGCCAGATCCAGAAGCTCAACCCCACTGTTCTGGTGCTGGTCGAGCAGAGCGAATACGCCCTCTACCAGATTCACCAGGAGCTGATCGGGCGCGACGACCGCGATGTGGGGCGCGTGGTGCCCTTGCTGGCCTCGGTTCGGGACGAGCAGCGCATGCGCGAGATCTGCCAGACCTGGAAGCCGGACACCGTGTACCATGCAGCGGCCTACAAGCATGTGCCCCTGGTCGAGCACAACCCGGTTGAGGGCATCCGCAACAACACCTGGGGCACGCTGGCCATGGCGCGCGCGGCGCGCGATGCCGGGGTCAGCGATTTCGTGCTCATCAGCACCGACAAGGCGGTCAGGCCCACCAACATCATGGGGGCCAGCAAACGCCTGGCCGAAATGGTCTTGCAGGCCATGACGGCAACGGCATCACGCACACGCTTTTCCATGGTGCGCTTTGGCAATGTCCTGGGCTCTTCCGGATCGGTGGTACCCAGGTTCCGCCAACAGGTCCGCGATGGCGGCCCGATCACGCTGACCCATCCGGATATCACCCGTTACTTCATGACCATTCCCGAGGCGGCCCAGCTGGTCATCCAGGCCGGTGCCATGGCCAAGGGCGGCGATGTCTTCGTGCTTGACATGGGTGAGCCGGTCCGCATCATGGATCTGGCCATTCGCATGATCGAACTGTCGGGTCTCACGGTGCGGGACGATGCCCATCCCGATGGGGACATCGCGATCGAAATCACCGGCTTGCGGCCGGGTGAGAAGCTGTTTGAAGAACTGCTGATCGGGGACAATCCCGAGCCCACGTCCCACCCGCTGATCATGAAGGCGCACGAGGACTTCCTGGCCTGGGCTCAGCTGGAATCCAGGTTGCAGGAACTGGCAAGCGCGCTGGAACAGGGGGACATGGAGGCGGTCAAACGGCAACTCCAGTGCGTCGTATCCGGCTACGCCTGCCTGGAAGCCAGCGACGCCCACCGGATCTTCCCGTCCGATCAGCGCACAGGCAGTTGAGGCGGCCGCTGCCTGCCCGCCCCATGGGCGGATCTGTTCAGCCCTGCCCCGCAGACTGGGCGGCACCAGCCCCGGCACCGACCCTCAGCAGAAAGTCACCCGTGACCGACAGGTTGGGGTTGTAGGCGGGGTCCGGGAGCAGTGAGGCACACAGGGCGCGCCATTGGCTGCGCTGTACCTCATCCAGCTCATCCATGAGGTTGCCTGTGCGCCGGGCTGCCTTTCTTCCGACCCGCAGCGAAACGAACGGTGTCCAGCAATGGGTGCTGCCCGCGCTGTGGTGTTCCAGCATCATCGCCCAGATGGACCACTTGGTATCCAACGGCAGGCTGGAGTCGAACCGTTCCCAGGTACGCGGCCTCGACACGATGAGGGCGGGTGACAAGGCCATGAAGCGCTGGCTCAGGGCAGAGGATCTGGACATGGGGTTGGCCCCGGCTGGCATCCCCTCAAATGCATGGCAGGCATGGTCAGCATCCGGAAACACGATGCCACCATGGCACTGCGTACCGATGGGCCCCAGGAACCGGGGTGCAACCGACGAAACCCCGGGCCGCACAGCCACACTCGCCAGCTCCGAAAGCCAGCCCGAAGGACAACTGGCCACGGGCACGGACACCACGCAGACCAGATCGGTACCGGCCTTTGGCAGCTTCGCCAGATGGTCTTTCAGATCCTGCTCGCCCTGCACCTCCAGGCAGCGTACGCGTGCGCTCCATGGAGCCGAAGCGAACCGTCGGGTCAGGCCCCTCACGTCGGCACGGCCGCTGCGGGACACGAGGATTTCGGCTTGCCAGTCGGCATCACCTGCGTTGTCCAGCACCTGTCGCACCGTGCGCGCGATGGCGCCGCTGTCGGTTGCATCGGGCAGGAGAAAGACCATCCTGACCCGGCACTGCTGAACGGGCTTGTCGTAGACCACACGGTTGAAGAAGGGAATCCCCTGCACCGGCTCGACGTGCGCGCTCACACCCATGCGGCCCAGATGCTCTTGCACCGCGCGCCTGGAAGCCACCGACGCATAGGATTTTTCCGAGTTGGCCAGGGCCGTGCTGCCGCGCGATGCGCGCCAGTGGTAGAGCACCTCGGGGATGTGCATCACCCGCTGTGGACCACAGATTTCCAGCACCCGCAAGGCGAGGTCATGGTCCTGCGAGCCTTCCAGGCCAACACGAAACCCCCCGGCGGCAGAGACCAGATCGCGACGATAGACGCCCAGGTGGCTGACCAGGTTCTGACCCAGAAACAGCGTCTGATCGAAATCGGGCTTGAAATACGGGTCAAAGTGCAGGGACCCTGTTTCGTCGACCTTGTCTTCATCCGAGTAGATGATCGCCACCTCCGGAGAGGACCCGATCGCTTTGGCCACGGCCCCGAGCGCGTGGGCGGGCAGAAGGTCGTCCTGATCAAACAACAGCACATAGTCGCCCGACGCCAGCTCAAGGGCCGAATTGCTGCAGGCAGAAATGTGCCCGTTTTCCTGCCGAAAGCACAGCTTGATGCGGTCATCCGAACGCGCCAGCTCATCCAGCAGGGCCTCGAGCTGTGGATCACCAGATGCATCGTCGGCCATGCACAGCTCCCAATGCGGGTAGTCCTGGGCCTGTATCGATGCGACGGCCGATCGGAAATGGCCGAGGTCGGGTCGATACACCGGCATCACCACGGAAATCTTCGGGCCCGGGCCGTCAGCCGCAGACCATCTGGGCGCATGCCATGCGTCACCGCTCGATCGCCATGCCGCGTAATCGGTTGTCGAAGGACCGCTGCCCTCCGCTGCCTGGTTGCGCAGCTGAAAGAACGCGCGAAGCACAGCGCCGAGCAGATAGTCCCATCCCATGGCGCGGAAGTTGCGCCAGACGAGCCGCAACAACCCGAACACACCACCACTGCGGGCAACCCGCATCCTGATGTAGGCAAAGACCTTAGACAGGGCAAACGCTCCGTGCAAAAGGGCTGGTGCCAGGCACCACGCCGCCAGACGTCATGCAAGCGTGCAACCAGGCCTTGGCGGTCATCACAGGTACTGGTCCAGTCCGACCACGGCCCTGACACGGCGCATGGCGCGCGTCTCCTGCCGGATCTGCTGGTTCTTCAGCAGCATGTCCTCGGTGACGTAACCGCGGCCATGCTCCAGATGCAGACAGGTCGTGGAATAGCGAATCTTCTTGGGGCGCAGCCCCAGGTTCTCCAGTCGCTCACCGAACTCGACATCCTCACCGCCATACTGCATGCGCTCGTCAAAACCATTGACGGCAATGGCATGCTCTCGAAAACAGGACGCGTTGTGACCATTCCAGGTGCTCTTGGCGGGACTGATGGCGTTCAGCAGCTGCCCCCAGCGCCCGGAAGCCGACACCTTCAGGGTCTTGAAAGAACGTTGAAGACCGTTCTGTCCAAGCCATGAGATGTCGTACACACGCCCCGATTCCACGTCTTCGCGCGTGATGCGCTCACTCAGGTCGATCGGCAACTTGACATAGCCGCCCGACAGAAAGGACTGTCGGTTCGCGTGGGCCAGGTGAACCGACAGGAAGTCAGGACGGGGAATGCAGTCACCATCGGTGAACACCAGGTAGTCCCCCTGGGCCTTGACAATGGCCTTGTTGAGGATCCGGCACTTCTGAAAACCTTCGTCCGGTTGCCAGACATGGTGCACCGGAAACGGTGCCTCACGCCGATAACGTTCGATCACCTCGCGTGTGTCCTCACGCGAACCGTCGTCGGCAACGATCACCTCGAATGAGGCATGGCGCTGCATGAACAGACCCCAGAACACCTTTTCCAGCCACCGGGGGGCGTTGTAGGTGGTGAAGATCATGGACACCTTCATGATGCCGGCCTCGGCTCCTGGTGGCGCTCCAGCGACAGCAGCATGATCGCCATCGACAGGCTCATCATCACGCCGTAGTTGTTGGTGCCGGTGTTGGTGTCTGTCATGCTCATCAGCACATGCAACACGCCAATACCCAGCAGGCCAATGCCCGCCTGCGGGTTGATGCGACCTGCCTGCGCTGCAGTCGCGAACAGCCCCACCATGAAGCACAGGGTGCTGGCCAGACCGATGAGGCCATGGTCCAGCCAGCCATTGAGGTATTCGTTGTGGACGTGGGTGTGCCGCCGCATTTCATCCGAGCCGGCCTCGTCGGCCCATTGCTGGATCATCGCCATTCGGCGTTCACGTCCATGCCCCAGCCAAGGAGAATGCTGGATCTCCTCCCATGAACGCTGCCAGAACCGGATGCGGACAAAGACGGGCGAATTGACATAGTTGCTGGTGTCTCCGGCCACCAGGGTTGCCTGCACCTCCTCCAGCGCCATCTGCAGGCGCTGGGCAGGAACGTTCACCACCTTGGGCACCAGCATCACGGTCACCACGGTCAGCACCAGCAGCGGCACCGCGAATCGCAGCGTCAGCCTGAGCCGCTGGATCACCGGACGCTGCCCCACCAGCAGCAAAGCCCACAGGGCCGACAAGAGCAGCCATGGAATGGCCAGGTAGGCGCCTCGGGCACCGGTCAGCAGCACTGACAGCAGCAGCAGGAACAACGTGAGGATGGTGACCGCCACATCGCGAGGCCGGACTGACTGCCCCAGCAAGGCGATCTGGGCAAAAGCCAGCATGACCAGTCCGCCGGCCCAGTTGATACGGTTCGAGGGTGTCTCGACGTTGAAGTAGGCATGGGCAATGCTGACACCCAGTGCCAGGGCAGCGGCCAGCAACAGGGCCAGACGCAGACGACCGAACACGATGAAGCCCGAAGGCATCTGGCGCAGCAACAACCAGGTGGCCCAGGCGGCCAGCGTCAGGCGGATCTCAAAGTGCCGGGTGCCCACGGGATCGTCCCAATACAGCACGCCCACCAGCTTGAGCAACGCGCCAGCGACACAGAATCCCAGCCAGACCCAGGCGACCTGCCGGGCTTCACGATGGTCTTCAGAGGTGCTTTCACCCCGTGTCCGCCACCAGACAAACAGCCCCCCCATCACCATGAAGAGCCAGAGTGCACCACCAATCTTGGTGCTGACCGGTGACAGGGCAAGCAGCAGCATGGCCAGCGCCAGGCCAAGCTGCGGTGCCCTGTGGTCAGGATTCAAAGGGACCATCTGACGCTGCGGGTTCAGGCTGTGATCGGGCAAGGCACAGTCCTGTCAATGGGCGGCCAGGTCTGGCCGTGCGTCCGGCAACACCTGTCTGAGCAGGTCCATCATGTCCCGCTGGATGCGCGCCAGTGCCGCCTCGTCGTGACCCTCGAAGCGCAGCACCAGCACCGGCGTCGTGTTGGACGCGCGGATCAGACCAAACCCGTCAGGCCAGTCCACCCGCACACCATCAATGGTCGAAACCTGGGCGGGTGGCTCAAACGCCATGATCTGCTGCAGGCGCGAGACGATGCGGTGCGGTTCACCCTCGGCGCAGGTGACATTCAGTTCGGGTGTGCTGCAGCTGGTGGGCAGGGCGTTGAGCACTTCGCTGGCATCCGGATGGCGGCTGAGGATCTCCAGCAGCCGGGCGCCTGCGTAGCTGCCGTCATCGAAGCCGTACCAGCGCTCCTTGAAGAAGATGTGGCCACTCATCTCACCTCCGAGTGGACTGTCCAGCTCCTTCATGCGAGCCTTGATCAGCGAATGCCCCGTCTTGTAGATGTGCGGTTGGCCGCCAGCCGCCGAGATGGCCGGTGCCAGCCGCTGTGAGCACTTGACGTCGAAGAGGATGTGGCCTCCGGGAACGCGACTGAGCACGTCCTGCGCAAACAGAATCATCTGCCGGTCCGGGTAGATGTTCTGGCCATCCCGG
>SBFU01000077.1 GCA_006227785.1 Burkholderiales bacterium | reverse complement strand
CGGGGCGCCATCACGAGGACTGGAGATAAAAGGGGTTGCCTGTCAGACCCGGCCTGGCAGCCAGAGCACGATGTCCGGCACGAGATAGATCAGCATCACGGCGCCGAAGAGGATGACAAAGAAAGGCAGGGCCGCTCTGGCTATCCAGAGGATGCTCTTCTTGGTCAGCCCCTGGATCACGAACAGGTTGAATCCCACGGGCGGGGTGATCTGTGCCATCTCGACAACAAGAACGATGAAGATGCCGAACCAGATGAGATCGAATCCGGCCGCCTCCACCGTGGGCAGCAGGACGGCGAGGGTGAGCACCACCATGGAGATGCCGTCGAGGAAGCAGCCGAGCACGATGAAGAAGACCATCAGCAGCAGCATGAGCGCGAAGGGCGAGAGACCGAGCCCGCCAATCAGTTCGGCGATGTGGCGCGGCAGCCCGATGAAACCCATGGACAGGGTGAGGAAGGCGGCCCCTGCAAGAATGAGACCGATCATGCAGTACAGGCGCGAAGCCGCGTACAGGCCCTCCTTGAATGTGCCCCAGTTCAGTGAGCCTTCCATCCTGGAGAGCAGCAAGGCGCCGGCGACGCCCAGGGCGGCCGATTCGGTCGCCGTGGCGATGCCGGAGTAGATGCTGCCCAGCACCAGCGCGATGAGAATCACCGAAGGGATCAGGTGCCGTGAGGACTTGATCTTGTCCCCCAGGGAGGACGCCAGCGCTTCGGCAGGCACCTTGTCCTTGTGGGTCAGGGCCCAGAGCGCCAGATAGCCCAT
This sequence comes from Burkholderiales bacterium, assembly GCA_006227785.1. Taxonomy (GTDB): domain Bacteria; phylum Pseudomonadota; class Gammaproteobacteria; order Burkholderiales; family Burkholderiaceae_C; genus Hydrogenophaga. Next base: position 5,458 of record SBFU01000077.1, on the reverse strand, counting down.
GAACAGCGTTCCGAGCAGAAGACCGGGCAGGATGCCTGCCAGGAACAGCTTGGAGATCGACACGTTGGCAGCGACGCCGTAGACGATCATGATGATGGACGGCGGGATGAGCAGCCCCAGGGTGCCGGCCCCTGCCAGCGATCCGATGGCAATGTTGTCCGGATAGCCGCGCTTCTGGAGCTCGGGCAGGGTCATCTTGCCGATGGTGGCGCAAGTCGCCGCCGACGAGCCGGAAATGGCGGCGAAGATGGTGCAGCCCACGACGTTGGTGTGCAGCAGCCGCCCAGGCAGTCGACCCAGCCAGGGAGCCAGCCCCGTGAACATGCTGCTGGAGAGCTTGCTGCGGAACAGGATCTCGCCCATCCACAGGAAGAGCGGCAGGGCTGTCAGGGTCCAGCTGGAGGTGGACCCCCAGATGGTGATCATCATGCTGTCGCCGGCGGCCCGCGACGTGAACAGCTCCATGCCGAGCAGGGCAACGGCCAGCAGCGACAGGCCGATCCAGATGCCCGAACCGAGCACCACGAAGAGCAGCACGATCAGGCTGAATGCAATCAGGGCTTCCATGGTTTTCCTCTCTGTCGGCTGGCCGACATGCCGAGTCACTCGACGTGAGACCCTTCCTGGGTGGTCTGGATGAGATCCCTGCGCTTTCCCCGGAGTACCAGGGCGTGCAGGAAGGACAGTGCAAAGCCGATGCAACCGATGGCCATGGCGAGCTGGGGAATCCACAGCGGCGAGACATCGGCCGAGGAAGAGACCTCGCCGAGCTGGTACGAGAGCCAGACGAACCGGACCGCGTACCAGGCCATGTAGACCGTCAGGAAGGAGGCCACGAGCAGGCACCACCATTCGACGACGGATCGCCACTTCGGCGAGATTCTCTCGAGCACGAGGGTCACCCGGATATGGTCACCCTGCTGCAGGGTGGCCGGCAGCGCCAGAAAGAGCGCCGCGGCGATACAGTAGCCGGCGTAGGCGTCCAGGCCGGCGATGTTGATCTTCATGACCCGGGAGACGATGCCCAGGCTGATGATCAGAAACGTGCCGACCATGAACACCCCGGACAGGATCAGCATGGATCGGTAGACTTGTCTGAGATAGGTGTCCATGGCACAAGCTCCTTTGTGGAAAAAGTCCGGTCGGATGCCCTTCTCAACCGACGGCAAGCATCCGACCGGCAAACCGCCACATCACTTCTTCCGGTACGCGTCGATGATGGCCTGCCCCTCAGCGCCGGCCGACTTGATCCAGTCGGCGGTCATCGACTCGCCGATGGCATCCAGCGCTTTCTTGACGGCGTCTGGTGCAGGCGCCACGGTCATGCCCTTGGCACCGAGCTCCTTGACAAATTCGCTGTCCAGACGTTCGCTGGTGGCCCAACCCCTCTCCTGGGCAGCGGCGGCCGCCTTGAGGACGGCGTCCTGCGTCGGCTTGTCCAGGGCATCAAAGGCTCGCTGGCTCACGACGGTGACATTGCGCGGCAGCCAGGCGTTGACCGGGTAGAAGTACTTGATCTGCTCGAACAGCTTGTTCTCGACCCCGCTGGCACTGGAGGTCAGGAAGTTGTGCACGGTGCCCGTGGCAATGGCCTGCCCCAGTTCGGAAAGCTGGATGGTCACAGGCTGCGCGCCCAGAAGCTGCGCAATGCGCGTGGTGGCCGGGTTGTAGGCACGCATGCGGGTGCCGCTGAAGTCCGAAGGACTGTTGATCGCCTTGTTCGAATACAGGGACTGGCCGGGCCAGGGAACCGTGAAAAGAACCTTCATGCCCTGCGAGGCCAGAAGCTTTTCCTGTGCCGGCCGGGCTGCGTCGTAGAGGCGCCTGGCATCTGCATAGTTGGTGGCCAGGAAGGGAATCGAGTCCACACCGAAAAGCGGGTTCTCGTTGGCTGCGCCGGACAGGATGAACTCGCCTGCCTGGGCCTGACCGGTCTGGACGGCCCGCTTGATCTCGTTGGCCTTGAACAGCGATCCGCCCGGGTGCAGCGTGATCTTGAGCTTGCCCGCGGTCAGCTTGTCCACCTCCTGGGCGAACTGCTGGATGTTCTGCGTGTGGAAGCTGTTGGCGCTGTAGCCGGTCGGAAGGTCCCAGCGGGTTTGCGCATGGGCGGCCCAGCCGCAGGCCACACCGACTGCCAGCAAGACGACTTTTTTCATGGAAGGCTCCTTCAGAAAGTGGATAGGTGGTGGTTGAGAAGATCGGTCACCAGCATGCAGCCCGGCGCATGCGTGATGCAGACGGGCGGCCTGGCCTGCAGCAGCGCCGCCTGGGAGGTCACGCCACATGCCCAGAAGACAGGGATCTCGCCCGGAAGGACATTCACCGGGTCTCCGTAGTCAGGCTTGCAGATGTCGACGATGCCGATTTGCCCGGGATCGCCGATGTGGACCGGAGCTCCGTGCACACCGGGAAACCGGGATGTGATCTGGATGGCCCTGATGGCATGGGCAGGCGTCATCGGCCGCATCGTCACCACCATGGGGCCATGAAACATCCCGGCACGCTCTGTCTGGATGCTGGTTCTGAACATGGCCACGTTCAGCCCCTGCTCCACATGGCGCAGCGCAATTCCGTCATCAAGGAGCGCCTGCTCGAAAGAGAACGAACACCCCAGCACGAAGGTGACGAAGTCGTCGCGCCAGAGCGCGGTCACATCGTGGCACTCCTGCGCCAGCTCCCCGTCGTACCAGACACGGTAGGCAGGCACATCCGAACGGATGTCGATGTCGGCCCCCAGCCCGGGCAGGTCGAATGCGCCCGGCTCCGAGACGGCCAGCACCGGACAGGCCTTGGGGTTGCGCTGGCAGAAACGCAGGAAGTCGCCGGCCTCGGACAGGGGCAGGATGACTACGTTCCCCTGGACATGGCGGTCGGCCAGTCCGCTCGTGTGGCTCTTCCACTCACCGGTGCGGATCTTCAACCGCACCCCGTGGGCGAGCGTGGGTGCCCGCTGGACGATGCCACCTGGATCGCTGGCGCGTGTCGGTCTGGTCATACGCATCGGCTCCACAAAAAAATTGATCAGGCGGGAGCGAATTCTGTAGACCTTCAAACCGAAGGGCAAACACAAAAATTTTCTATTTGTTCATTACTTTTATCGATGCTCTAGAGGAGACAAGGGTTTTCCCTAATCACTGGAATTGCGCTTCAGGCACCGTTCTTGTGCACCCCGGATGCATATTCGGTGGATGACTTGACGATGGATTCGATGGCCTGGTTCGATGGATCGACCCGGTAGCTGACATACAGCGGCAAGGGCTTGAGCGCGATGTCACAAGGCAAAGGCTTGAGGTCGGGCATGCCGGCAAGGCGGCGGATGGCGCGCTTGGGCAAGGTCGCCACACCGAACCCGCCCTGCACGAGCTGCACCATCGCGGAGATGGACGACATGGGATGCACCATTCTGGGAGTCACGCCCTCATTGCGAAAGACATCCAGAAGGGCCACGTGCGGCTGAGAGCCGCGCTGGAAAGTCATGACATCGAGTTCGCTGAAGTCGCCCCGCCCGTACCTCCTCTTCCTGTGGATCTCGCGATGCCCGAAGAAGCCCATGGCCATCGAATCCATGGGCTCGGCCCTCACGCCGTCGCCCGATGCCGGCAAGGCGGCAAAGACAATGTCGAGTGTCCCCCGGCTGATCTGCTCGATGAGGACTGGCGTGGGCTCCACCGAAAGCTCGAGCGAGAGCGCCGGGTAGTCCTTGCGCAGCCTCTCGATCCAGGGCACCAGCCACGAGTGAAGAATGGACTCGATGGCACCCAGGCGGATCACGACCGGCTCACCCTCCGGCGTGCTGCCCATGACGCTGCGCACCTCCCTCTGCAGCTCCAGCATCTGCTGCGCGTAGGTGAGAAACCGAAGCCCCGCCGTGGTGAGCCGGAACTGCTTGTTGCGCCGGTCCAGCAGGAGAACGCCCAGCTCCTGCTCAAGCGCCGCTATGCGGCTGGACATGGCCGACTGGGTCAGGAAAAGCTTGTCGGCAGCACGCGTCACGCTCTTGAGCGTGGCCACCCAGTAAAAGGCCTCTACAAAGCGCAAATTCACGGTGATCTCCCTTCTGAACGAACCGGATTTCCTGGGGGAAGCGCCGGCATGTCGATCCGGCGCAGAAGACGCTGGAGCGAGCTTATGGCCTGGAAAAAAGGCGTTCGCCCATGCATGACCCCAACGGTGGCGTCGATTCTGTCACCAGTGCAAGATTCTGTGAACCGATTCACGATATCGAAAATTTTGATGATGAAGTGAAGATGTATTTCGTTTGAAACCAGATGCTTTCGCCCTCCACAATGAAGGCGAGGGGTGGTGAAGGCAGGTCTTGGCGACCGCGCAACGTAGAGCCGGGCGGTTCGCGACAGCAGATGCCAGGAGCGGACGAGTCCGACACCCACCCTGCTGCGATTGCCCTGCCGTAACGCCACCCGCCTCGCGTCATTCCACTTCCGAGAGGAGCCTCACATGAAGAAGCTTTTGCTGCTTGCCCTTGCGGTCATGACCAGCGCGCATGCCCAGACCCAGTGGAACCTGGCCACGGGCTATAGCGCCGACTCCTTCCACACCGAGAACATCGTGCAGTTCGCCCGCGATGTGGAGCGGGCCACCGGCGGCGCACTCAAGATCGAGGTCCATCCGGGCAACTCACTGTTCAAGCTCGCCGACATACGGCAAGCCGTCGAGACGGGCAAGACCCAGGCCGGTGAAACCATCATGGCCAGCCTCGTGGCGGAAATTCCCATCGCCGGTGCCGACTCCATCCCGTTTGTGGTCAAAAGCTACGGCGATGCCCGGCGCATGTGGAACCTGCAGCGACCCCTCATCGAAAGGCACTTTGCCCAGCGCGGCCTGTATCCGCTTTATGCCGTGCCCTGGCCACCACAGGGCCTGTTTGCCCGCAGGCCCGTCGAGTCGGCAAAGGACTTTCATGGCACCCGCATGCGGACCTACAACGTCTCGACACAGCGCATTGCGCAGATTCTCGGCGCCACCCCGGTGGATGTGCCGACGGCGGGGGTCAACCAGGCCCTGGCCGATGGCAGGATCGACAGCATGATCACTTCGGCGGTGACGGGGGTGGAGAACAGGGTCTGGGACAAGGTGGCGCACTACTACACCATCAACGCCTGGATCCCGAAAAACATCGTGTTCGCCAATCTCGCTGCGGTTCAGGCGCTGTCCCCCGACACCCGGGAAGCCCTTCGGGTCGCCGCACAGGCAGCCGAAGCCCGCGGCTGGGCCATGAGCGAGCAGGTGGCCGACGGCTCCACCCGCGAACTGGCGTCGAAGGGGATGAACGTCGGCAGGGTTCCGCCGAACTTTGAAGCCGAGCTCAAGCGCCTGGGCGAGCGTTTTTCCCGCGAGTGGGTGCAGTCGGTCGGCCACGAAGCCAACCAGATCTTCGTGCCCTACTATTTCCAGTGAGTTGGGTCGGCCAACCACGCGCAGGTGACCCGGCCTTTTG
>SBFU01000069.1 GCA_006227785.1 Burkholderiales bacterium | reverse complement strand
ACGGTATCGACCAAGTACGGCATGGTCAAGACGGACCACATCCTGTTCATTGCATCGGGCGCTTTCCACCTGTCCCGTCCCAGTGACCTCATTCCCGAGCTGCAGGGGCGGTTTCCGATACGGGTCGAACTGAAGTCCCTGTCGGTGGATGATTTCGAGGCCATCCTCATCCGTACCCACGCCAGCCTGGTCAAGCAGTACCAGGCCTTGCTGGCCACCGAGGGGGTTGAGCTGGTGTTTGCGGATGATGGTATCCGGCGTCTGGCCCAGATCGCCTGCGATGTCAACGAGCGGACCGAGAACATCGGTGCGCGCCGACTGGCCACCGTGATGGAGCACCTGCTCGACGAGGTCAGTTTTGATGCCGCCCGCCTCAGCGGTCAGACGGTGACCGTGGACGCGGCCTACGTCGATGGCCGCCTGGCCGAACTCAGCCGCAACGAGGACCTTTCGCGCTACATCCTCTGACGGCCTGCCGGCCACCACAGGCTTGTTCCGACCACGCGTCCAGCGGGTCACGGCCGCAGCGAGGCGCTGCATGCCGCACTTGGCCGGTGCCCGACACCGCCATTCCCTGGGCCTGATACAGGCCGTTTCGATTTTGAGACTGTACTTTCAGTGGTGACGGTAAGTGCTTGCTGTCACACGATTTTGTGTGTCAATTCGTCTCGGAATCGGCCGCTAAGTGATTGATTTATAAGAATTTTTCGGCGCCCGAACGCTTGCAAGACCCGAATTTCCTGCTACAGTGGGAAATAGTGCAATAAAGTGGCAAAAAGTGGCTTAGCAGGGTCAATCACGGTGTTCCAGGGCGCTTCCTCTCTCAATCTCGATGCCAAAGGGCGTTTGTCGGTGCCGACGCGGCATCGGGACGCCCTGGGTCCGGTGTCGGGTGGCGGCGCGCAGCTGACCATCACCAAACACCCCGACGGGTGCCTGATGGTATTCCCTCCGGCTGCCTGGGAGGTGTTTCGAAAGGAAATCGCGGCCATGCCCATGGACAGCATCGGCTGGCGGCGCTTCTTTCTGGGCAACGCCATGGAGGTGGACATGGACGCATCGGGGCGTGTGCTGATCGCGCCCGAGTTGCGCAACTTCGCCCGCATCACCAAAGAGGCGGTGCTGCTGGGCATGGGTTCCTACCTGGAACTGTGGGACACGCAGGTATATGCCGCCAAGGAAGCCGAAACGATGAAGGCGCCCATGCCCGACGTCCTCAAGGCCTTTTCCTTCTGAGGGTCGCAGTGGTGGAAGTCCAGTGGAATCACCAGACGGTCCTGCTCGACGAGGCGGTGCAGGCGCTGGCGATCGCTCCGCAAGGTCACTATGTGGATGCGACCTTTGGCCGCGGAGGCCACAGCCAGGCCATCTTGCAGCGGCTGGGACCACAGGGGCGTCTGACCGCTTTCGACAAGGATCCCGAGGCCGTGGCCGTTGCCCGCGCGCTTGAGCATGCCGATGACCGCTTTTCGATCCGTCACCAGGGGTTCGCCCATCTGGACGAACTGGAGGACGGATCGGTCGATGGTGTGCTGATGGACCTGGGGGTCAGCTCACCCCAGATCGACGACCCCGAAAGGGGTTTTTCTTTTCGCCACGACGGGCCGCTGGACATGCGCATGGACACCACGCGTGGCCAGAGCGTGGCGCAGTGGCTTGAAACGGCAGATGTCTCCACCCTCACGGAGGTCATACGTGACTACGGCGAAGAACGGTTTGCTTCACAGGTTGCAAAGGCGATTGATCGTCGCCGACAGGAACGGGGCCCTCTTCGAACCACCCGCGAGCTGGCCGAAGTCGTGGCTGGCGCGGTCAAAACCCGCGAGCCGGGCAAGGACCCTGCAACGCGCACATTTCAGGCTCTTCGGATTTTCATCAACGCCGAGCTTGAAGAGCTGCAACAAGCGCTGAAGGCCAGTCTCAGCCTGCTCAGGTCCGGTGGACGGCTGGTGGTGATCAGTTTCCATTCGCTGGAAGACCGCATGGTCAAGCAGTTCATGGCCAGCCAGTCCCGGGCCGTGGTGGACCGGCGGGTTCCCTTTGCCGAGCCGGCACCGATGGCGCTGGCGGATGTGCACCGCGTCATGCCGTCGGCACACGAGATCGAGGTCAATCCGCGTGCCCGCAGTGCCGTCATGCGGGTGGCCACGCGCACGGCGGTGGCGCTGCCTGCGGGTGCCGGTGACAGGGGAGGGCGGTCATGATCCGGCTGAACCTGGTCCTGTTGCTTGCGGTGCTGGTCAGCGCCTTCTACCTGGTTCACACCCAGTACGAGTCACGCCGCCTGTACACCGCGCTGGACCGCGCCCAGTCACAGGCCCGGCGGCTGGAGGTCGAGCACGACCAGTTGCAGGTGGCCAAGCGGGCTGAGGCGGCCGCCTCGCGTGTCCAGTTGCTGGCCACGCGCCGGCTCCAGATGCGTCCGGTCACACCTGGCGTCACGCACTATGTCCAACTGCCGGGTTCAGCCAGCGCTGGCCCCACGGTCCCGGCGGGAGCGCGTCCATGACACGCAGCATCACCTACCACGCGAACCCGCTGCTGGCCAGCAAGACGCCGGTCTGGCGCAGCAAGTTCATCGTGGCCATGCTGGCCCTGGCCTTTGCCGGGCTGGCCGGCCGAGCTGCCTATGTGCAGGTGGTGGGCAAGGACTTCTACCAGCGGCAGGGCGAGGTGCGGTACGCACGCACGCTGGCGCTGCCGGCCAAGCGCGGACAGATTCTTGATCGCAACGGCCTGATGCTGGCCTCCAGCGTGGTGGCGCAGAGCATCTGGGCCATCCCGGAGGATGTGTCCCGTGATGACCCGAAGCTGCGCGATCTGGCCCGCCTGCTGGAAATGCCGCTGAGCACGCTGCGTCAGCGGCTGTCGAACGAAGACAAGACCTTTGTCTGGATCAAGCGCCAGGTCGACCAGCCGGTGGCCACCAAGGTGGCGGCGCTGGGCATCAAGGGCATCTACCAGCGTCCCGAATACAAGCGCCAATACCCCGAAGCCGACGCCGCAGCCCATGTGGTGGGCTTCACCAATGTCGAAGACCGGGGGCAGGAGGGCATCGAACTGGCGTTCCAGAAGCGGCTGGCCGGCCGGGACGGTTCGCGCCGGGTCATCAAGGACCGTCTTGGCCGGGTGGTGGAAGACGTGCGCGAGGTGGTGCCGCCCGTGGACGGTGTTGACCTGCAGCTGTCCATCGACAGCAAGATCCAGTTCTTCGCCTACCAGAAGCTGCGCGAGGCCATCAGCACCCACAAGGCCCGGGCCGGCAGCGTGATCGTGCTCGACACCCAGAGCGGCGAGGTACTGGCCCTGGCGAACTACCCGAGCTACAACCCCAACAGGCGCCAGAACCTCAGCGGTGAGCAGTTGCGCAACCGCATCCTGACGGACAGCTTCGAACCGGGCTCGACCATGAAGCCCTTCGTCGCGGCCCTGGCGCTGGAAAAGGGCCTGGTCAGGCCGCAGTCCCCCATCTCCACGGCGCCCGGACGCATGACGATCGGTGGCGCGACGATTCGCGACAACCGCGACCATGGGGTGCTGACGGTCAATGAGGTCATCCAGAAGTCCAGCAACGTCGGAACTGTCAAGCTGGCGATGCAGATGCCGGCGCGCGATCTCTGGGAAACCTATGCCCAGGCCGGGTTCGGCCAGAAACCGGTGGTGCCCTTCCCGGGGGCTGTCAGTGGCCGGCTGCGGCCTTACAAGACCTGGCGACCGATCGAACACGCCACCATGAGTTACGGCTATGGGGTGTCGGCTTCGCTGTTCCAGCTGGCGCAGGCCTACACCGTGTTCGCGCGCGACGGCGAACTGATCCCGCTGACCATGGTCAAGACCGACGAGCCGGTCGCTGGCGTGCGGGTGTTCAGCCGGGAAACCGCGGTTTCGGTTCGCCGGATGCTGCACATGGCCACTGGGGAGGGGGGCACCGCCACCCTGGCGCAGACCATGGGCTACTCGGTCGGTGGCAAGACGGGTACGGCCCGCAAGCAGGAGGGCAAGGGCTACGCCGACCGCAAATACCGAAGCTTCTTTGTTGGTCTGGCGCCTATCGAGTCCCCGCGTATCGTGGTGGCGGTCATGCTGGACGAACCGCGCAATGGCCATTACTACGGCGGCATCGTGGCCGCGCCAGTGTTCAGCGAAACCGTCCAGCATGCCTTGCGCATCCTGGGTGTGCAGCCCGACATGGACGTCAAGCCGCAGATCGTCACCGCGCCGGTGGAGGAATCGTTCTGATGCGGCACCTGCAGTCCTTGCCGGACATCACCGCCTGGTTGCGCGCGCGCGTGAGTGGCTCCCTGCAGGTCGACAGCCGACGGGTGCGTCCTGGCGACGCCTTCATTGCCTGGCCGGGTGCCGCCACCGACGGGCGTCGTTTTGTGGCCGATGTGCTGGCCGCCGGTGCCGCCGCGGTGCTGGTCGAGCAGGAGGGCGTCGATGCATGGTCATGGGAGGACGAGCGGATTGCCGTGGTCTCCGGGTTGAAGTCGCTGACCGGGTTGATCGCATCGGACTTCCATGGTGAGCCCTCGGGCTCCCTCGACATGGTGGCGTTCACCGGCACCAATGGCAAGACGTCCAGCGCCTGGTGGATGGCGCAGCTGCTCTGTGCGGCTGGTCGGCCCTGTGCGGTGATCGGCACGCTGGGCATGGGTCGTCCTCCGGTCGGTCCGTCGGCAGCCGGTGCCACCCTGACGCCCACCGGCCTGACCACGCCCGACCCGGTGATCTTGCAGCGTCAGCTGCGCCGGTTTGTGGACGAAGGCGATCGCGCCTGCGCCATCGAGGCGTCGTCGATCGGCCTGGTCGAACACCGCCTGACCGGCTGCCGCATCCGCGTTGGCGTGTTCACCAATTTCACACAGGATCACCTCGACTACCACGGGGACATGGAGCGCTACTGGGCGGCCAAGCAGGTTTTGTTTGACTGGCCTGGCCTGCAGGCAGCGGTGGTCAACCTCGACGATCCACGTGGCGCTGCGCTGGCGGCCCATGTGCAGGCGCGGGGACTGGACGTCTGGACGGTCGGTATCGATTGCCCGCAGGCCCGCTTGCAGGCCCATTCGGTGTCCATCACCCCGGAGGGCTTCGAACTGACGCTGCGCGAGGATGGGCAGGATCACCCGCTGACCCTGCCGATGGTGGGGCGCTACAACGTGTCCAACCTGCTGGGTGTGCTGGCCGCCTCCCGTGCGCTGGGCGTGCCGCTGCAAGAGGCGGTGAACGCTTGCGATCTGCTGGGGCCGGTGCCCGGCCGCATGGAGGCGGTGCATGGGCGGGGTTCCGGACTGGAGCCCCTGGTGCTGGTGGACTATGCCCACACGCCGGATGCCCTGCAGCAGGCTTTGCAGGCTTTGCAGCCGCTGGCGCGCCGGCGTGCCGGTCGGCTTTGGGTGGTGATCGGGTGTGGCGGCGATCGCGACCCGGGCAAGCGGCCCCAGATGGCCGCCGCTGCCGAGACGCTGGCCGACCAGGTGGTGCTGACGAGCGACAACCCGCGCAGCGAAGACCCGCAGACCATTCTGGATCAGATGCGCGACGGCCTGCGCCATCCCGATCGGGTGACGTTCGAGGTCGATCGGGCCCGTGCCATCGGCCTGGCCGCTGCCCGGGCCCAGGTGGCCGACGTGGTTCTGGTGGCTGGCAAGGGTCACGAGGACTACCAGGAGGTTCAGGGGGTTCGTCGCCCGTTCTCCGACCGGGATGAGGTGCGAGCCGCGCTGTTGCGCCGTTGCGAGACGGAGGCCGCCACATGATCGCGACCCCGGTCATGAACGGTCTGGCGCAGTTGCTGGCGCGCTTGCCTGGTGCACGCGTGGTCGGGGACCTGCCCGAGTCCCTGCTGCGCGTCCACACCGACACCCGCAGCCTGCAGGCGGGCGACCTGTTCGTGGCCTTGCGGGGCGAGCGCTTCGATGCCCACACTTTCCTGGCCCAGGCGCGAGAGCAAGGGGCCCTGGCGGCCGTGGCCGAACAGGGGCTGGCCAAGGCGGGGCTGCCCGGTGTCGAGGTGCCCGATACCCGGCTGGCCCTGGGCTCACTGGGTCAGGCCTGGCGCGGCCAGTTCAACATCCCCCTCGTGGCGGTGACCGGCAGCAATGGCAAGACCACGGTGACCCAGATGGTGGCCAGCATCCTGCGGGCGGCCTGCGGCGACGCGGCGCTGGCAACGGCGGGCAATTTCAACAACGACATCGGGGTGCCGCTGACGCTGTTGCGCCTGCGGCCCGAGCACCGCATGGCGGTGGTCGAACTGGGCATGAACC
>SBFU01000081.1 GCA_006227785.1 Burkholderiales bacterium | reverse complement strand
TTCAGTCGGCGCCAATGAGGACCCGCACATGCGCCGCCACACTGCGCGCCAGCGGACTGAGGACATAACCGCCCTCCAGGCAGGAGATCACCCGGCCGCGGCAGTGGCGCTGGGCCACGGCCATGAGCTGCTGGGTGACCCAGGCGTAGTCGGCCTCGACCAGGCCGAGGTTGCCCATGTCGTCTTCACGGTGGGCATCGAAGCCGGCCGAGATGTAGATCATTTCGGGCGCAAAGGCATCCAGGGCCGGAATCCACTGCTCGGACACGGCGGCGCGGAAGGCGTCGCTGCCCGAACGGGTGGGCAGACCGACGTTGACCATGTTCGGGCCGGTGGCGCTCTCGCCATTGAAGGGATACAGGCCTTTTTCGAAGATGGAGCACATCAGCACCCGGTCGTCACCCCGGAAGATGTCTTCACTGCCGTTGCCGTGGTGGACGTCGAAGTCGATCAGGGCGACCCGGTTCAGGCCATGCACATCCAGCGCGTGGCGCACGCCGACCGCCACGTTGTTGAAAAAGCAGAAACCCATCGCGGCCTCCCGCTCGGCATGGTGTCCGGGCGGGCGCACACAGCAGAAGGCGGTCGGCGCTTCGCCGGCCACGACCATGTCGGTCGCCTTGACCGCAGCACCCGCCGCGCGCAGGGCGGCCTGCAGGGTGTGCGGGTTCATGCTGGTGTCCGGGTCCACCGCATGCAGGCCCTCGGCCGGCGAAGCGGCGAACAGTTCGCGCACGTACAGCGAGGCGTGGGCCCGGCCGAGCTGTTCTTCGGTGGCCAATGGCGCGTCGACCGGGACCATGCAATCCAGCAGACCCTTGACCAGCAGGTGGTCGTTGATCGCACCCAGGCGCTCCGGGCATTCGGGGTGGTCGGGGCCCATGGCGTGGCGGGTGCAGTCGCTGTGGGTGATGTAGGCGGACAACATGGTGGGGTCTCCTCGGCGATCGGGTCGGTCCCGGTCCTTCGATGGGACCGGATACCTTGCCTACTGTAGGAGCCCAAGCTGACGTTTGCCTTGATGTTGAGCAAGGATGTTGATCTTGTCCGCCTTGGCTCAGGCCAGACCGGTCAGGCTGGCCGCCACGGCGCGTTTGAAGGGGACGAAGCGTTCACCCAGCCGCACCAGGGCATGGCGGATCAGGCGGGCCGGCACCTGCTCGCGTGTGTAGAGCGATGCCACCGCGTGGGTCGCGAAATACAGACCCCGGCTGGCCGAACGGTGCTGTCGCTCATAGCGGGCCATACCAGTGGGGTCGGCGATGTCGGCGCCGCGCCGGTGGGCCTGCAGCACCGCCTGCGACAGGGCCTGCACGCTGTGCAGACCGAGGTTGAAGCCGTGTGCCGTGACCGGATGCATGCCGACCGCGGCATCACCAATGGCCGCAAAGCGCCGGCCCACCAGCGCATGGGGCCAGACACCGACCAGCGGGTAGGCGTGTCGGGTGCTGACCAGGTGCATGGCCCCAAGCTGCCGCGCAAAGCGCCCGGTGATGGCCTCGCTGAAGGCCTTTTCCGGCAGGTTCATCAGGGGGTCGATGTCCTGGCTTGGCAGCGTGAGCACCACCGATGAACGGTGGCGGCCACTCTGTTCGCAGGGGTTCATGGGCAGCAGGGCCAGGGTCTGGCCATGGTCGAACCATTCCCAGGCCGTGGCGTGGTGTGGTTCGTCGTGGGTCATCTGGCACACCAGCATGGTGCGGCCGTAGTCGTGCAGGTCGGCCCCGATGCCCATGGCGCGGCGGGTGAGTGAATGGCGGCTGTCTGCGGCCACCGCCAGGCGCGCGGTCACGGTCCGGCCATCGTCCAGCGTGGCGTGTGCGGCCTCGGTGCGGGTGTGGATCTGTACCACGCGTCGGCCATCGAGCAAGGTGGGCGACCGGCCCGCCTGTGCCGAGCCGAAACTGGCTTCCCAGGCGGCCCGGCGGATGTGGTGGTTGCCGACCAGAAAGCCCAGTTCGTCACAGCGGCTGAGTTCGTGGCCGATGCGCATGCGTGCCTGCCGGCCAGCCGGAGGCCCGTCGAGCACCAGGGCGTGTTTTAGGGGAGCGATGTGGTCCTGGCCCAGGTGTGGCCACAGACCCAGCTCTCGCAGATGCTGGGCACTGCGCTGGGTCAGCGCGATTTCGCGGCCGTCAAACGGTGGGTTGGCCAGGGTATCGCGGTCCTGTGGCTCCACCAGCGCCAGCGACAGACCGCTGTCGCGCAGCGAACGGGCCAGGCACAGACCGGCCGGACCGGCCCCGATCACAAGGAGGTCGACTTCCATGGGGCGCCAGCATAGGCGCCACGGCCAGCGGCGGGCTTGACCCAGGTCAAGTCCGCCGTGTGCTGCCCGCCTTCGTCAGCTCTGGGACTGGCAGGGCATGCCGCCCTTGCCCTGGCCATGCCGGTGCATCTTGGCACCCGGGTAACCCGGCCTGCCCGGTTCGCCCGGCTGGCCCATGTGGTGACCACCGTGCATGCCGGTGCGCATCATGCCGCCCATCGCACGCTGGTCGAAAACCTGCTTCTGCGCGTCGCTCAGCGTGGCGTAGAAGCTGCGCGTGGCGTCGATGCGCTGTTTCATGGCGGCGCTGCGGGCTTCGTGCTGCGCCTCCATGCGTTCCAGGCGCTGCAGGGTGTTCAGTTGGGACCATTCGGAGCGGTCCCCCATGCGCGATGGCTGGCTGGCCGCTGCGGTGCGCGCCACAAAGGCCCGCCAGGCCGGTTCCTGTTCGGGTGTGAGGTTCAGGCTGGCCTTGAGCTGCTCCAGTCGCTCGGCGCGCTGGGCCTGCATGTGTTCGTGGTGCTGGCCATGACGGTGCATCCGGCCCATGCGGGGCGTGTCACCGGTCTGCACCGCCGCCGGCGCGACCTCGGGGGACACAGGGGTGTTGCTGCCCTGGGCGATGGCCGTGGCCGAGAGGCCCAGCACGGCAGCAGCCAGGGTCAGCGACAGCAGGGTCTTGCGGGGAAACGGGGATTTCATGAGAGTCACTCCTTGCGTTGGAAAAACAGCTGCCGGTGCCGCCGGATGGCCTTGCACCGCAGGCAGGCCACCAGTGTCCGGGCCTGCCGTGTCTGTCCTGTGCTTGAAAGATGACGCTGTGTAAAGTTTTGTTCCGGTGTTCGCGGGTCGGCCAGCCGATGCTTGATCTGGATCAAGGGTGGGCCAGGTCGTCCAGGATCGGGCAGTCGGGCCGCTCGTCGCCCGGGCAGGCACACAGCAGGGCCTGCAGGCTGCGCTGCATCGCCTGCATTTGCTCGATGCGCCGGTCCAGCGCCTGCAGGTGGTGCTCGGCCACCTTCTTGACACTGGCGCTGCTGCGCCGGCGGTTCTGCCACAGCCCCAGCAGCTCGGTGATGGCGTCCAGCCCGAAGCCCAGGTCGCGCGCCCGCCGGATGAAGCGCAGGGTGTGCACGTCGTTCAGGCTGTACTGCCGGTAGTTGCTGCCGGTGCGCGCAACGCGGCCGAGCAGGCCCAGCGATTCGTAATGCCGCAGCATCTTGGGCGAGATGCCGCTGAGGCTGGCGGCGGTGCCGATGGGGACCGGCCATTGGACGGCACTGTCCTGTTCGTCGGCGGTGGGGTGCAGCAGACCGGACTTCATGCCGTGACGGCGTAACCTTCTTCGCGGATGGCCTGGGCAATGGCTTCGCGGTCCAGCTTGGATTCCACTTCGACCCGGTTCTGGCTGCGATCGACCTGCACCGTGGCCTGGGGGTCGAGTTCGCGAACGGCGCCGATGACGGCTTTTTCGCAATGGCCGCAGGTCATGCCCTGCACTTCGAAAATCTGGCTCATGGTGTGTCCTTGGTGGAATGGTTGAATCGGAAGACCCGATTCTCAGGCTTGACACGATGTCAAGGTCAAGCGGATTGTTACCTGACCCCTGCTTGACCTTGCCATGATGTGAGGGTTTATGCTCAAACCATGGACAGCGTGATCGATCTGGGTATTGGTGGCATGACCTGCGCGTCGTGCGTGTCGCGTGTGGAGCGGGTGCTCAGGAAGCAGCCCGGTGTGGCCGAGGCCGCGGTGAACCTGGCGACCGAATCCGCGCGGGTGACCTTCTCCGGTGAAGCGGGCGAGGACGCCCTTGCCCGCCTCAAGCGGGCGGTGCGTGACGCGGGATACGAACCCCGTTCGCCCATGGCGGCCCAGGAAGAGGTGCCAGCCGGCTGGCTGGGCGTGCCCCGCGATGCCTGGCCGGTGGTGGCCGCGCTGCTGCTGTCGGCCCCGCTGGCCCTGCCCATGCTCGGCGACCTGTTTGACCAGCACTGGATGTTGCCGGCCTGGGCGCAGTTTTTGCTGGCCACCCCGGTCCAGTTCGTGCTGGGCGCGCGCTTCTACAAGGCCGGCTGGCATGCGCTCAAGGCCCTGACTGGCAACATGGAACTGCTGGTGGCCATCGGCACCACCGCCGGCTGGGCGCTGTCCACCTGGCTATGGTGGCGGGCCGAGCCGGGCGAAATGGTCCATCTCTACTACGAGGGATCGGCGGTGGTGATCGCCCTGGTGCTGCTGGGCAAATGGCTGGAGGCCCGTGCCAAGCGCCAGACCACCGACGCCATCCGGGCCCTGCATGCCCTGCGTCCCGAACGCGCCCACCTGCTGCCCGACGGGGTCAGGCGAACCGAGCTGGCCGACGTCGGGGTGGATGAGTTGATGCCTGGCGATCTGGTGCGGGTGTTGCCCGGCGAACGCTTCCCTGCCGATGGTGAGGTGTTGCTGGGCGAGTCGCAGGCCGACGAATCCATGCTCACCGGCGAGTCCATGCCGGTGGCCAAACAGCCCGGCGATGCCGTGACCGGCGGCTCCATCAACGGGGACGGCTCTCTGGAGGTCAGGGTCAGGGCCGTCGGTGCCCAGAGCGTGCTGTCCCACATCATTGCGCTGGTGCAGGATGCGCAGGCCGCCAAGGCGCCGGTGCAGCGCCTGGTCGACCGTGTGGCCGCCGTTTTTGTGCCGGTGGTGCTGCTGATCGCACTGGCCACCCTGGTGGTCTGGTGGCAGCTGGGCGCACCCATCGAGTCCGCGCTGCTCAACGCGGTGTCGGTGCTGGTGATTGCCTGTCCCTGTGCCCTGGGGCTGGCCACGCCAGCGGCCATCATGACCGGTACCGGGGTGGCAGCCCGCCATGGCATCCTGATCAAGGATCCGGTGGCGCTGGAAATGGCCCACCGGGTCGACACGGTGGCGTTTGACAAGACCGGCACCCTGACCGAAGGTCACCCACGCTTGCGCGTGGTCGAGGTGGCCGACGGGGTGGACGAACTGGCGGTGTTGCAGGCCGCCGGTACCTTGCAGAGCCAGAGCACCCATCCGCTGGCCCAGGCGGTGGTGGATGGAGCCCGCGCCCATGGTCTGCGCATCGAGCCCGAGACCGCGCGCGATGTGCAGGCGGTGCAGGGTCGGGGCATGGTCGGTCGGGTCACCGGGGCCTGGCTGGCGCTGGGCAGCCTGCGCTGGATGCACGAGCTGGGCGCAGGCGACGGACCGCTGCTGCAGCGGGCGTCCGTGCTGGAGAGCGAGGGCGGCACGGTGTCGGTGCTGGCCACCGGCAGCGACGACGGTGTCTGGACACCGGTGGCCCTGTTCGTGTTCGGCGACGAGGCCAAGCCCGGCGCCGCCGCGGCCCTTGAAGCCCTGCGTGAGCAGGGCATGCGCCTGCGCATGGTCTCGGGCGACAGCCGGGGCGCGGCGCTGGCCATGGGGCACCTGCTGGGCCTGCGGGCCGACCAGGACGAGGTGCTGGCCGAGGTTTTGCCAGGCGACAAGGCGGCGCTGATCGAACGGCTGAAGCGGGGTGATGCGGGCACGGCAGGCGATCCGGCGCGGCGTGAGGGCCATCCGCACACCGTGGCCATGGTGGGCGACGGCGTCAACGACGCACCGGCGCTGGCCGCCGCCGACGTGGGCATTGCCATGAGCCACAGCCGCGGTGGCGGATCCGATGTGGCCATGCATGCCGCCGGCATCACCCTGATGCGGGGCGATGTGGCCCTGGTGGGTGCCGCACTGGACATTTCGCACCGCACCGTGAGCAAGATCCGGCAGAACCTGTTCTGGGCCTTTGCCTACAACACCGCCGGCATCCCGCTGGCGGCCATGGGCTTTCTCAGCCCTGTCGTGGCCGGGGCAGCGATGGCGCTGAGTTCGGTCAGTGTGGTGAGCAACGCCCTGCTGCTGCGGCGCTGGCAACCGCCCAGGTAGCGTCCGCCCGCATCCCCCATGACCGTCATGCCCGCGGGCAGTCTGCCCCGCGCAGGTGGGCGTCCACGCCATGG
>SBFU01000330.1 GCA_006227785.1 Burkholderiales bacterium | reverse complement strand
GAGCTTTCTGTGGCGACAAGACTTCATCCGCTCCTACCTTGAGCGCGACGTGCCCATGTTCGCGCCCCGCATGCCCGCCGAAACCCTGGGCCGCCTGTGGACCATGCTGGCGCACCAGCAGGGGGGGCTGCTCAACCACGCACAGCTGGCCTCGGCACTGGGTGTCAGTGCCCCCACCGTTGGGCGCTACATCGACCTGCTGTGCGACCTCCACCTGGTGCGCCGACTCATGCCCTGGTCGGCCAACCTGGGCAAGCGGCTGGTCAAGAGCCCCAAGGTCTATGTGCGCGACAGCGGCCTGGTCCATGCCCTGCTCGGCCTGGCCACCGAGGACGAGGTGCTGGGTCATCCCGTGGCCGGCCTCAGCTACGAGGGCATGGTCATCGAAACCCTGATCCAGCACCTGCCCGCCGCTGCCCGCCCCTGGTTCTACCGCACCCACGAAGGCGCCGAGATCGACCTGCTCATCGAGCGCGGCGGCCGCCCCGAATGGGCCATCGAGGTCAAGCGCTCCACCGCCCCATCCCCGGACCGCGGCTTCAGCCAGGCCTGCGACGACCTGGGCATCAGCCGGCGCTATGTGGTCTACCCCGGGCAGGAGCGCTTTGCGCTGCGCCATGCCGCCACCGCCATCGGCCTGACCGACCTGGCCCGTCTGATCTCGGCACCGGCCGCCGCTACCTGAGCCAACCGAAACGGCAACCATGGACCTGCAAGGCATCCGCCGCAAGATCGTCTACGTCAGCTTCTTCGAGCTGTTCGCCATCGCCATCAGCACCACCGGCCTGGCCTACTTCTCGGGCAGCTCGGTCGAGCGCGCCGGTGTGGCGGCCGTGGTGTCCTCGGTCATTGCCGTGGTCTGGAACCTGGTCTACAACACCGTGTTCGAGCGCTGGGAAGCGCGCCAGACCGTGCGCGGGCGCAGCTGGCAACGCCGCGTCGCCCACGCCGCCGGCTTCGAGGCCGGCCTCATCTTCACGCTCGTGCCCTTTTTTGCCTGGTGGTTGCAGATCAGCCTGTGGCAGGCCCTGGTGCTGGATATCGGGCTGATCGTGTTCTTCCTCGTCTACACCTTCGCCTTCAGCTGGGTGTTCGACCGCCTCTTCGGTCTGCCCGCCTCGGCCCGCTGAGCGCGACCGGGCCACTACACTGCCGGCTTTCCCCCGCTCAAGTCGTTCGCTGGGCCGCCCCAAGAACGACTGCACCCCCTCGGGGGGCCTGGCGACGCCAGGGTTGGGGGCTCTGACCCATCCTGACCACGAGGTTCCCTTGACCGACGTCTCACCCCTTCCGCCGCTGGACGGCCCCGACTTCGACGCCCTCGAAGACATCCTGGACGACCTGCGCAGCCGCGGCGAAGACGTGCCCCAATGGGAGTTCCTCGAAGGCGCCATGGCCGCGCTGCTGTGCACCCGCCGCCTCATCCTGCCCAGCGAATACCTGCCGGTGCTGCTGGGCGTGGACGACACCGACCCCGAAGCCACCCGCTTTGCCGACCAGGCCCAGGCACAACGCTTCTTCGAGCTGTGGACCCGGCGCTGGACCGAGGTGGCCCAGGCGCTGAGCGCCGACGTAAAGGCGCTGGACGACGAGCAGGCCTACCACCCCGAGGTCATGGACGTGCGCGGCGCGGTGGCCATGCTGTCCGACGAGGCCCGCGCCGAGATGGCCGACCAGGCCCTGCCCGCCTACGGCCAGGTCTGGGCACTCGGTTTCATGTTCGTGGTGGAGAACTGGCCCGAAGAATGGGAGCCCCCGCGTGACAAGGAGACCGCCGGCTGGATTGACGAGGCCCTCGACGCCATCGTGGCCATCACCGAAGACGACACCGCCCCGCCGGCCTTCAACCTGCACGCCGAAGAAGGCCCGCCCAGCGTCAGTGAAGCGCGCGCCAACGCCTTCGGCTCGGCCCTGTGGGCCGTCTACGACCTGCGCCAGATCTGGCAGAGCCTGGGCGAACGGGCCGAGCCGGTGCGCAAGGCCGCCGAACCCGGCCGCAACGACCCCTGCCCCTGCGGCAGCGGCAAGAAATACAAGAAGTGCCACGGCGCCTGAGGGCGCACCGCGCTCAGGTGGCGGACGACGTGCCCGGCGGCGCCTCCAGCCGGTAGCCCAGTCCGCGCACGGTGTGGATCAGTGCGGTCTCCCGGCCGTCGTCGATCTTGCTGCGCAGGCGGCGGATGTACACGTCCACCACATTGGTCAGCGGGTCTTCGTTGTGCCCCCACACACTGGCCAGGATGCGCTCGCGGCTGAACAGGCGACCGGGCGCGCTCATCAGCAGCTCCAGCAGGGCCAGCTCGCGCGCCGTCATGTTCAATGGCTGGCCGTCGCGCTCGGCCTTCATGCTCTCGCGGTCCAGCACCAGGTCGCCCACCTGCAGGCGCGGTGTGCGCGCCGGTTGCAACGGCCGGGTGCGCCGCGCCAGCGCCTCCAGCCGCGCCAGCAGCTCTTCGAACTCGAAAGGCTTGCACAGGTAGTCGTCGGCGCCCATGCGCAACCCCGCCACCCGGTCCTCCAGACTGCCCAGCGCGGTCAGCATCAGAATGGGCGTGGTCACCCCGGCGGCGCGCAGCGTCTGGCAGATCTCCATGCCGTTCATGCCCGGCAGCATCAGGTCCAGCACCAGCACCGTCGGCGCGTCACCAGGCTGCGCCTGGCGTGCCGCGTCCTGGGCCAGCGCCAGGCCATCGCGACCATTGGCCGCGCGCTGCACCTGGTGCCCCTCGGCCCGCAGACCGCGCGACAGGAAGTCGGCAATACGGGTGTCATCCTCGACCAGCAGGATGTTCATGCCCGCTGGCCCTCGACCAGAGGCGAAGGCTGCGAGTCGTCCGACGTCGGCTGGTCGTCCGGCCACAGCGGCAGCCGCAGCACCGCGGTGGTGCTGCCGGTGGCTTCGGGCCCGGCAAACTGGCTGCTGATCTCCAGCGTGCCACCGTGGGCCTGCGCCAATGCGCGGGCAATGGGCAGCCCCAGCCCGCTGCCGCTGGCCCGGTGCTGGCGTGCGACCCGGCCGCGGAAGTGCCGCTCAAAAATCTGCGCCAGCTCCTGCGGCGGAATGCCGATGCCGTTGTCCTTGATCTCCAGCACCAGCCAGTCGTCCTGGTTGCTGACCCGCCAGCGCACCACACCCCCTGACCGCGAGTAACGCACCGCGTTGTCCAGCAACAGCAGCAACAGCTGCGTCAGGCGCTGCGCGTCGCCGAACACGGTGCGCCTGGGTGGCAGGCGGTCTTCAGCGACCAGACCCACGCCGTACTCGCCGGCCAGCGCCGCGGCCTGGCCCAGCGCATCCAGCAGCGGCCGCTTGATCGACAGCGGCTGGCGCGCCAGGCTGAGCGTTTCCATGTCGGTGCGCGCCATGGCCAGCAGATCGTCGATGACCGCCCCCTGCTGGCGCGAGATCTCCACGATGCGGCCCAGGGCCTCGCGGTACTCGGCCGCAGGCCGGTCGGCGCCGCGCAGCGTCACCTCGGCCTCGCCGCGGATGGCGGTGGTCGGTGTGCGCAGCTCGTGGCTGATGTCGGCCAGCAACTGGCGCCGGCGCACATCGGTGCGCCGCAGCGACTCGTTGGCCTGGTGCAGGTCGGCGGTGCGCTCGCGCACCGTGGCCTCCAGCAGCTGGCGTTGCTGCTGTTCGCGCTGGCGGTGGCTCTCCAGCTCCTGGGCCATGGCGTTCATGCTGTGCGCCACGTTGGCAAACTCGTCTTGCCCCGGCAGGTCGATGCGGTGCTGCAGCTGGCCCTGCTGCAGCGCCTGTGCCCCCTCGGCCAGGGCCCGCAGCGGGCGCCGCAGCCCGCGGCCGAAATACAGCGTGGCCGCCAGGGCACCCAGGGCCAGGGCCAGGGCCGTGCCCATCCACAGGTTGCGCATGCGCGTCAGCGAGACATCGGCCGCCTCGCGCTCGCGCACCATGGCCGCCTTCTCGCGTTCGATGCTCTCGGCAATCAGTTGCCGCAGGTCCCGCCCGTCAGACACCTCGAACACCGCGGTCAATGCGTCCCAGGCCTGGCGCGCCTGCGCGTCGGGGCCCAGCTGCGGCTTTTGCCGAATGGCTTCGCCCAGGGTCTGCACGCTGCGGCCCAGCACCTGCAGCGCGTCCAGCCGCGCCACCTGCTCGGCCGCGTCCTGTGCCGCCATGCCGATGTCCGCGGCCTCCTGCGTCAGGCCACCCAGCTCGTCAATCAGGCGCTTCATGCGCTGCTCCAGCGCGTCGCGCTCGGCCACATCGCCGC
Source organism: Burkholderiales bacterium (assembly GCA_006227785.1). Classification (GTDB taxonomy): domain Bacteria; phylum Pseudomonadota; class Gammaproteobacteria; order Burkholderiales; family Burkholderiaceae_C; genus Hydrogenophaga. Next base: position 2,049 of record SBFU01000330.1, on the reverse strand, counting down.
CGGCGCCAATCTGGTTCTGCGTCACCCAGCTGCGCAGGCGCTGCTTGGTGGCCGACAGGTCCACAAAGCGCTGCAAGATGTCGCTGGCCACCCGCCCGCGTACCACCTGGCGCTCGGCCTCGCGCACCGCGAACACCGCGGCCACGCCCTGCAGCACCACGGCGGCCGCCAGCAGCAACAAGACCAGGGTCAAACGGCGTCGGAACATGGCGCCATTGTCGGGGCTGGACGGGCTCTGGCGGGGGTTTTCATCTGGCGTTCATGTGCCTGTCAGTTGCTGCTCATCTGCGGTTAAACCCAAGTTCAAGCAGGCCCGTTTCAATCGGTCTGCGCCGCCGGTTCGGCTGCGCGCCTCTCGTCACACCGCGGCCCGAGTCCGCCTCATCAAGGAGTCCAAACCATGAACAAGCAGATCCTCGTTTCCCTCACCCTGGCCAGCGCCACCGGCCTGGCCTCGGCCACCGTCGTCAACCAGGCCATCACCGAAGCCGAGGTGCTGGGCGCCCAGAAAGCCTGGTGCCAGGCCCTGATCGACATCAACACCGCCTACGAAAAAGGTGGCCAGAAGGCCGCCAAAGACCTGGCCGAGAAAGTCATCGACGCCGCCTACGGCTACCAGATGGGCGCCGTCCTGTTCAAGCCCACGCTCACCGTCGCCCCGCAGACCTTCCGCACCACCCGCGCTGGCGCCCTGTCCTACTTTGTCGGTGGCGACAGCAACTTCGCCAAAGACACCGGTTTCGCGCTCAAGGGCTGGAAGCAGTGCGAAGCCAAGAACGCCGCCGTCTTCATCGCCGGTGATTCCGCCTCCACCATCGGCAACGTGGTCATGACCGACAAGAACGGCAAAGTCACCACCGTCGACAAGACCTGGAAATACGTCAAGGACGACGCCGGCAAACTGCGCATCGTGCTGCACCACTCCTCGCTGCCCTACAGCGGCACCTGAGCCCCCACGCCCGCCCCTGGCCGCACCGCCAGGGGCCGCCGCACCATTTTGGGCACTTTCCCTGCCGGCTGGGCGCTGCCCCTGCCGGCCCCCTCGCGTCATCCCCGCGAACGCGGGGATCCATCCCCCGCCCGTCGCGCTCTAGACTGAACAGTCCAACGCAGGGCTTGACAGTCGTCCCCATGCGCCTGAGACTATGCTGCACTGCAACATGGACACCAGACGCGTCATGAACAGCCAATGGGATCTGGACGATCTTCTGGCCGACCTGCATCACGCCCGGCGAAGGGCTGATCTGGGCCGGCTGGCCTTTGTTGCCTACTGCGACGTGCGCCGGTGGGCCCGCGGCGCCGGCCGTGAAGGCCTGGCCGAACAGGCCTCACGCATCGTCACCGAAAGCCCGCACCAGAGCCGCGAAGAGTTCCTGGCCCAGATCGACCAGCTCATCGCCTCGCTGGAAGCCCTGCAGACCGCCTCCAGCGGCCACAACCACCACCGCCACAACGACGACCAGGCCGCCGCCTGAGCGACCAGGGGCCCGGCCCCGCCATGCCCACCCGCCACCTGCGCATCACCGGCCGCGTGCAAGGCGTCGGCTACCGCTGGCACATGGCCCAACAGGCCCAGGCCCTGAACATCCAGGGCTGGGTGCGCAACCGCCTGGACGGCAGCGTCGAAGCCCTGGCCCACGGCCCGGCCGACGCCGTGCAGGCCCTCATCGACTGGGCCCACCAGGGCCCCGCCATGGCGCAGGTGCAGGCGGTGCAGGTCAGCGAAGCCAAGCTGGATGACGACGAGCTCCTCAAAGGGTTTGAGCAGCGCCAGACGGTGTAGGTGTCTGGTGTGGCTCATGTCGTCAACAACGACATGAATGCAGAACGTGTCGACGTTTTGCAAAAACAGGAACATATTCCATTGACGTGTCGTCGGTGGCGACAGGCTCGCCCGTCCTCTCATCCGCATGGTCTTCAGCCATGCGCTGCCGGGCCACAAGCTAGACGCCAAACTCTAGGGAAAACCCGTAATTTGAGGTGCCGCCCCTAGGGCTTTTCGACACACTGTGTGAACACCCGTCTGAAGCCGGTGCGCGCAGCGCCCGG